>DASPKQ010000001.1:0-7636 GCA_035627995.1 Verrucomicrobiia bacterium
TACTAATGATTGCGCTTGTCTTTGTCAAGGCCTAAGCTAACCTGTACCAAAATTGACCTTATATTCTGCGAATTGTATTATTTAGAAGCACTGCTGGTAATCGAAATAAAAATTAAACTTTAAATGCTAAAACATAAGCATCATCGGTATAAATATCAAAACACCATACTCCTAGTCCTAAGTCTTTTGGTGCTATTTTATTTTGTTGAATCTCCTTTTGTTGTAAATACCGTAAAAAAAATAGGCGAATGGGGGTACTTTGGTGCCTTTGTCACTGGAATGTTTTTTGTCTCAACTTTTACTGTGGCGCCCGCTGGATTAGTTTTGGTCAAATTAGTTGATTACTATCACCCCTTGGAAATTGCTTTTGTTGCCGGTTTGGGATCTTTGCTTGGCGACTTTGTTATATTTCGTTTCATGAAGGATTCGGTGTTCGAGGAACTTACACCGCTTTACAATAAATATGCCAAAAAGCATCTACGCGTAATCTTCCATACAAAGTATTTTGCGTGGCTGGCTCCGGTACTTGGGGCAATAATTATTGCTTCGCCTTTTCCCGACGAGATCGGTATCACTCTAGTTGGTATTTCAAAGATGAAGACCTGGGAATTTTTACTGCTTGCTGCCGTGTTAGATTTTCTAGGTATATTTTTAATAGTCAGCCTAGCCACAAGCTTTTAGCTTTACAACTAAATGCACCTTAGCATAAAATTACCGTATGCTAGGCCTAAAAGAACAAACAGTATTCAACCAATTTCGAAGTCCCACCTTTGGCGAGCTAAGCTTCAACCAAGTGGTTGACCGCCTTTTAGAGTACCTTGAAATAGCGCCCGGAATGCAATATGAACTCATAATAGGCACGGACTCAATGCCCGCTATTAATGCGCAGGCAGAGTTTGTTTCAGCAATAGTTGTTCATAGAAAACATAGTGGTGGTATATACTTCTGGTCAAAAAAGCAGGAGTCCCAACTTCATACTTTACGTGATCGAATTTTTCAGGAAGCATTACTTTCTTTAAGATTAGCTGAACAACTACTGACGAAACTAAAGGAAAAAAACATTTCTGATTTCAATCTTATTATCCATGTTGATGTGGGACCTAATGGAGAAACCAAAAAAATGCTCCATGAGATTGTTGGCATGATCAAAGGCAATGGGTTTGATGTCCGCACAAAACCTGAATCGTACGGTGCATCGTCGGTAGCGGATCGCCACACTTAAAAAGTAGAATATTTCTAATTAAAAAAAGACCGTAAAACGGTCTTTTTTTGTCCACACGGCATTGTATCATACGAGCACCCCTTGAGTGCGGAGAGATAATTGCTTTGTTGAATAACCCAGTTGAGGTTTACATTGATTTGCTTAAAAATAACAACATGGATGCCCAAGAAATTTTTTACATTGTCGCAACGATAGCATTGATCGTGGTCACAATATTTTTATTTGGGGCCCTGTTCTTGATTTACAAGCTTCAAAAATTCATTCGATTCAGTACCGGAAAAATAGATTGGGCGGCACGAAATATTGTCGAACAAATTGGGGGCGTAGGGAAAACCTGGGGAGCCCTTACTGCCACAAGAATAGCGTTTAAATTATTAAGAAAATTTATGGGGAGATAGGTATGCACTCACACACACAAAGTAATCCGTTTGGTTCGACACTTTTAGCATTCCTCGGCGGAATGATCGCCTGGGCTCTAATAGGTCCGAAGGTAAAGGATAGGCTTAATCGAAGTACTGCATGGCACGAATTAAAGGCCGAGGTAGACCAAGAGGTATCTAAGGCAAAAGATATGACACAAAGCAAGTACGAGCAGGTTGTTGACGAGGTCTCTAGTCGATATGCCAAGGTTAAAAGTATTTCTAACCACGAACTGCGGGATTTAGTGAATGATTTAAAGACGCATTGGTATAAGATTCGTGCGGCATGGGACCGGAGCGACGACGAGGACGCGGGCCCAACCGCAACTACACCTTACTAGTTAGCAGCATTGAATTAATATAATTAAGCGCACAAGGGGGTGATGTAAGTGAATATAATATTATGGATAGTGTTTGGAGCGATTGTGGGATGGTTGGCGAGCATTATTATGCGAACCGATGCCGAAATGGGACCTGGAGCTAATGTCATCGTTGGTATTCTCGGAGCTTTGCTTGGAGGTTGGATTGTGACTTTGTTTGGAGGACCAAGCGTAAGCGGATTTAACCTTCCGAGCTTCTTAGTTGCCATTCTTGGCGCAGTAGTTCTATTGGCGATTGTAAGAGGATTCCGTACGCCCGTCGGCAGGGGCTTATAAGTAATTGAAAGGATTAAGCTATGGCTAATGGACCAAACACACACTACCACCATTACCACGAGCCTTTAGATGCCCCTGCAAGGGATACTGGCATGTGGGCTGTTGCTCTGGTGATTCTCGCTGTGGTTCTACTGCTTCTGTTCGGTTCTAGATTCTTTGCTAGAGAGAACACCGGAAGTACAAACATAAACGTGCCTTCACCGAATGTAAACATTCCTGGAGACAGTTCAGGTGGTACCTCGGGTGCAAACCCATAAAAAAACCCCCACACTTAGTGGGGGTTTTTATTCTATATTCCAAGAATACTCTTAAGTTTTTGTTCTATCACTGCCTTTGGAGCGGCGCCAACCACTTCTCCAATAATTTTGCCGTTTTTAAATACTTTTAGCGACGGTATGCTGAAAATCTGGTACTTGGATGAAGATTGGGGGTTCTCATCTACATTAAGTTTACCAACCTTAAGGTGATCCTTTAATTCTTCCGCAAGCTGGGTTACTGCTGGGGAAACCATCTTACAAGGAACACACCATTCAGCCCAGAAGTCTACTAAAAATGGTTTTTCGGAGGATAAAACTTCCTGATCAAAGTTCTGATCAGTTAGGGTTACTTCCATATTTTTCCTTTCTGTCCCGTTAAGGGTACATCCGCCTTAAATCGTGCCTCAGTATTATAAAAGTTACCAACTTATTATGTCAAAGTATGCTTACGGTTTGCTGGAATCCATTCAATTTAGTAAAATATTAGCGATCTCAAGTATTCACAGGCATGAAATAAAAATGCGCTATGTTATTGTATTCTGTCTTGCAGCAGTCTTCAGTTTCATACTGATTCCAGGACAAGCAAACGAACAAAAAACTCAACCTAAACCTGAAGTTCTTGGTTTAAGCACGACAATCAATGAGAACTTAAGACCAAGCCCAGACTACGGGAATGTCACTGAATTCCCTCCGTTAACAGCACGGTCAGTTTTTGCCTACGACATCAATTCCGGAGCTATCCTTTATACCAGTAATTTCGATGAGAAACTTCCAATTGCCAGCGTGACAAAAATAATGACAGCACTGGTTGTGAAGGATAAACTCGAAATGAATAAAACGGTTAAGGTAAACCGACAGGATATCAAGGTCATAGGCAGTAACATGGGCTTGCTACCGGATGAAATTATCACCGTAGGAAATTTAGTAAAAGGCATGCTTATTTCTTCAAGTAATGACGCGGCAAAAGTATTAGCAGTTGCTGCTTCGGGCTCCGAAGAAAAATTTGTCACAGAAATGAACGGTAAAGCCAAGGTATTGGGAATGAATTCTACTAAATTTAGTAACTCGGTAGGGCTAGACAGTAACGACAATTATTCTACAACTTATGATTTAGCCAAGTTGGTGAACGAGTTTATTAAACATAAAGATCTTTCGGAAATTACAAGAACCCAGGAAGCACAAGTGACATCAGTAGATCAAAAAATAGTTCATAATTTAAGGACAACTAATAAGCTTTTACTTGAAAACCCAAACGTCATGGGAATCAAAACCGGTTTTACTTCCTTAGCCAAAGGAAACCTTGTTATCAGGTATAACCACCAAGGAGCGGACGTAATAACCATAGTCCTAGGCAGCGATAACAGAGAAGAAGATACGCGAAAACTTCTCGAATGGATCACAAAGGTTTACAAGTGGTAATTCCAACGCGGGTACTAAAAGCGCCTTTTTGCCAATAAGCTTATAAATATGGTATAATAAAGGCGATTTTTTAGTATCTGATGGGAAAACATTGCCAGTAAATCATCATTTTTTGAAACAAAACACATGACACAATTTGATGCATTAATAAAAATCTTCTCTCTAGCCTCAATTTCCTTTATTGTGGCAATGGCTCTTACGCCAATTCTGACCAACTTTCTCTACAAACATAAGGTAGGCAAGCAAATCAGAGCTGAGGGCGACACGCCGATATTTACTAAGCTACATGAAAAGAAAAAAGGCACACCTACAATGGGCGGTATTTTAGTTTGGTTTACTACCCTAAGTCTGGCAGTGTTATTTTGGGTTCTGGATCGAGGGTTTGGATTAGATTTCTTTCATAAATTAAATTTTCTAACTCGGCAGCAAACACTGCTCCCTTTAGGCGCTCTTTTTGCCAGTGCGATGTTAGGATTAGCAGATGATTACTTTGGGATTAAGGGCATTGGGACCAAGGGTGGTGGAATTAGAATGCGCTTTAAATTGCTTCTCTATACTTTAATAGCCTTGGTTGGAGCGTACTGGTTCTACTATAAACTTGAATTCGATATGCTGCACATTCCAGGTATTGGTAACCTTGATATTGGAATTTGGTACATCCCATTATTTATTTTTGTCGTCATAGCAACTAGCTTTTCGGTCAATGAAACTGATGGTTTGGATGGACTTGCCGGAGGAGTATTGGCAATTTCTTTCTTCTCCTTTGGTTTGATTGCGTTTTTGCAGGGAAGATATGAATTGGCATCGCTTGCCGCTGTCATTGGAGGAAGTCTCATGGCATTTCTTTGGTTCAATATTCACCCAGCAAGATTTTTCATGGGTGATACGGGGTCGATGTCTTTAGGTACTGTCTTGGCTGTTATGGCATTCTTAACAAACTCAGTTGCCGTACTTCCAATAATAGGCTTAATCCTTGTCGTTGAATCCCTCTCGGTGATCATTCAAATTGCCTCAAGAAAACTGTTTGGCAAAAAAGTATTCTTATCAACGCCCCTTCACCACCACTTTGAGGCGCGTGGTTGGCCCGAAACAAAAGTTACGATGCGGTTTTGGGTTATATCTGCTGTAGCTGCAGCAGTAGGTGTGGCTGTAAACCTTATTAACAGGTAAATGACCAAAATTTTAATCAAAAACGGAACTGTAATTGACGGTCTAAGTAAGCATGCTTACAAATCTGATGTCGTAGTCGACAAAGGCAGAATTTTAGAAATTGCTGCAAGTATCAACGGAAAAAACTTCGACACAGTCATTGACGCGGCAGGACAGTTCGTTACTCCAGGGTTCATTGATATCCAAAACCATTCAGACTCCTATTGGACGCTTTTTGACCAACCCGACCAACGCAGCTTAATCTCTCAAGGAATAACGACAATCGTGGTTGGTAATTGTGGTTCATCGGTTGCGCCACTCCCGACGAAAGAAGCCATTAAAACTATTCAAAAATGGCACAATCTGGATGGGATTAACGTGAACTGGACTTCTTTTGCAGAATTTTGTTCTGTCTTAAAGCAATCGAAACTTGGCGTTAATGTGGCAGGATTAGTCGGGCATGCAACACTTAGGCGTGGGCTGCTTGGCGATCAAGTCAGAAAAGTTACACCTGACGAGCAAAAAATAATGACCAATCTCCTCAGGGAAGCCTTAGATCAGGGTGCAATGGGACTATCTTTGGGATTGGTTTACGCGCATGAGGTCAACTCAACAATGGAAGAGTTGTCAGGATTGGCCAAACACCTTAAATCTCAAAACAAGTACTTAAGTGTACATTTACGATCAGAGGATACAGGTCTTTTGGAGTCAATCGACGAGGTTCTTGAAATCGGTGAACAATGCGATATACCCGTTAAAATTTCACACTTAAAGGTAAGGGGTCAAACTAATTGGCATCTATTTGATCGAATGATGAATAAGCTAGAAAACGCATTTCATCAAGGCCTCAACGTATCCTTCGACGTATATCCATATTCGACTTCCTGGTCTATTCTCTACACATATCTCCCTAAATGGGCATACGAAGGAGGTCGTTCAGAAATCTTAAGACGGATCAATTCTCCTGAAGACCGTAGAAAAATACTCGATTACCTCCGAAACCAAAACCACGATTACTTGAACATAACAATCGCAACCGCAGAAGGTAACGAAGCTTTGGTCGGACGACTTATTTCTCACGTTGCTGTGAATCAAGGTGTAACCAATGAAGAAGCTCTTCTAAACATATTATCCGCCTGCAACACTCAGGCTATCGTTTTTGACCGTAATCTTTCGGAGGAACATATTGAGCTGCTTTTAACTTCACCGCTCTCTATAATTGCTTCAGACGGCGCCGGCTATTCAAAGGAGTCGCCTGATCTGGTTCATCCTCGATGCTTCGGAACCATGCCGAGATTTTTATCCATGGTCAAAAAAATGAATATTCTAAAATGGGAGCAGGCAATTAAAAAAATAACTTACGAACCGGCGCGACTGCTAGGCCTACAAAATCGAGGAGTTCTTACTCAAAATGCTAACGCTGATATTGTGGTTTTTGATCCTAATAAAATTGTAGACATGGCAGATTACACCCAACCGTACCAGTTTGCTGACGGAATTACTCATGTCTTGGTTAACGGTGAAATTGCCTACAGCAACAAATCATTCAAAGATTTAAACGGACAGGTTATCACCCGGTAATGCTAGAAAATCTTGTGAACAAAAAAATTGCCATACTAGGACTCGGAGTCAATAATAGGCAACTAGCAGATTACTTAACCCAAAAAGGTATTACTTTTGAGGTTGTGGACGGCTGGACGAGTAATAAAGAACTTGCTGATAAAATAATACAGTTTGATTTAGTGTTTAGAACGCCTGGTATTCCAGTCAACTCCCAAGCCATTCAAACTGCGATCCAAAAAGGAATACAAATCTATAGTCAGACCAAGCTTTTTTTTGATCTCTGTCCCTGCCCCATCATCGGAGTAACTGGTACAAAAGGCAAAGGCACCACCTCTTCGCTAATTTTCAAAATACTCGTCCAGGGAAAAAAGAGGGCATGGCTTGCTGGTAATATTGGAAAGGATCCTTTTGAATTTATTGACGAGTTAAAACCAGATGACATAGTAGTCCTGGAACTCTCTAGTTTTCAACTTCAGGACATACATAGAAGTCCGCACATTGCGGTTGTCCTCAACATAACTTCGGATCACGTAAATCCGAACCTTGAAATGGCGACTCATTATACACAGGAAGAATACATTGGGGCCAAATCCAACATTATCAAGTTCCAAACCGACTCAGATTTTGCCATTCTCCACAGAGAGCTTCCGGATTGGTTTAAAAGTTTAGGATCGGGAAAAAAAATATATATCGATCCGTCAACAGCAGAAAGTTATACCACTAAACTGATTGGAAATCATAACCACGAAAATATTGCCGCTGCCATTGCGGTTGGAAAACTGTTATTGGTCAATGAGAATGATATCCGTAAAGCCGTCGCGGAGTTTGAACCGTTACCACATAGGCTACAGATCGTAGGTACTAACAGTGGAATCACCTATGTTGATGATTCAATTAGTACTAACGTTGATTCAACGATCGCCGCAATCAAGTCTTTTGATAAACCGACAG
>DASPKQ010000002.1:0-2992 GCA_035627995.1 Verrucomicrobiia bacterium
TGCTAAGATAATTAAGTCGGAATTTTGTAACCCACCCAGTTTGTTGTCGAGATCGGAATAACCAGTTGGGACGCCGCGCAACTTGCCTTTTTCCCGGTGTAGTTCATCAATGCGGTCAAAGGTCTCGTGTAAGATGTCGCCGATAGCGACGAAGTTTTGCTTGAGATATTTTTGTGAGACAGAAAACAGTTTTTGTTCTGCATTATCAAGTATTGTTTCTAAATCCATCTCTTCCTGATAACCCATGCTAACTATGTCAGTTGCAGAACCAATTAGTCTTCTTAAGGTTCCTTTTCTACGAACGATTTGAGCGTAGTGGACAACGTGTGCCGCCGAAGGTACTGAATTTACTAACGTTGATAGATAGCTTATTCCACCGACTTTTTCTAAAGATGCGCCTTCTTCAAGTTTGTTGGAGACGGTTAAAACATCAATCGATGAGCGCTCGTCATAAAGCCGAAGAATAGCTTGGTAAACTATCTTGTGCTTCTCTTCATAAAAATCATCTGGAGTAATAATGTCTGCAATTTTGATTACAGCATCTTTATCCAGCATTAAAGAACCAAGTATGGATTGTTCAGCTTCTACGTTTTGCGGTGGAACTCGATTTGCAAAATTTTCGCTTTGTTTAGTTTCGGTTGTTCGTCTTGCCATCTTTTTAGCCTAACTATTATAGTTTTTGATAAAAGGAATTAGCAATGCCTGTGGAATTGTGAATTGTGGGGAAAACTAATAAATTACGTTATAATATGGGATAAGTGAAGGTGCATATGCTCAGCTTGTTCATCTGCGTCCCGCACGAGCTTGCTGATGACCCACAATGGTTCGTTTCCAAGGAGGCCCGAATGTGTGAGGATCCAGGCGGTTTTCCTAATCCACCAAGCCACAGCCCTACAACGGCGGAGCTCGAAGACATTTTCAGGAACGAGGAAGACGATCTGCAGAGCGGCGCCAATCCGACGTCGCAAGGCTCGGACAATCGAGTCGATGTCACAACCGACTAGGCCGCAATGGCCCCAGACAACAAATGGCGCGTAACCCTAAAAGAGTTACGCGCCGCCTTTGTTTTATTATGCCACTATATGTTAGCGTTTACAAGCCACATTTTAAAATTTCTTCTTTATCCTCGTTCCATCTGGTGTATCATCAACCAAATATCCGTTGGATTCTATGGCTTTTCTTAGCTCGTCAGATTTATTATAATCCTTAGCTTTCCTAGCTGCATCTCTTTGGACAACAAGTTCGGTTACTACATCAGGAATTGCTTTGCCAGCTTTCCACACTTCCTCAATTTTTAACCCGAGCACTTTGTCGAACTCCAATAAGGTAGCCAATTTGTCTGAGCTGGGGTTGTCAGATTTGATTAGATCCCAGGCAATAGCCAAAGCTTGCGGTGTATCCAAATCATTGTTTATGGCTTCGCTGAAAGAGGATTCAAATTCTTTCAGTATCTGACCCGGTGCATCGAAACTTGAAATTTGTTTATAAAGGTTATTTAGGGCATTCTGGGCAGCACTTAAGCTATCAAAGGTAAAGTTAAGCTTTGATCGGTAATGACTGGTAAGCACTAAGTATCGATAGGAAAGTGGATTATATTTTTTTTCTATAAGATCTTTAACAGTAATAAAATTTCCTTCCGATTTACCCATTCTTCCTTCATTAATTAGCAGATGCTCACCATGAAGCCAATAATTTGCCAATGGTTTATCAAATGCTGCTTGACTTTGTGCTATCTCATTTGGATGATGGGGAAACAAATGATCAATGCCACCCGTGTGAATGTCAAAGGGTTGACCGAGATATTTTCGGGACATTGCGGAACACTCAATATGCCAACCCGGGAAACCTTCGCCCCAAGGCGAATTCCATCTGAGGATGTGGTTTTTATACCTCCCTGCAAGTTTAAACCACAAAGCAAAATCCGCCGGATGCTTTTTATTACCATCGACTACGACGTCGGATCTGGCAGCAACCTTTAAATCTTCAAGTTTCTGGTTAGTAAGTTTAGGGTAATCATTAAGCTTAGTTACGTTAAAATAAATAGCGAGATCAGTTTCGTAAGCAAAGCCTTTTTCAAGAAGAAGTTGAATAATTTCGATCTGTTCAGGAATATGATCCGTGGCAGCAACAAGCTTGTGAGCTGGAAGGATGTTAAGAGCGGCTGTATCCTCTAAAAAAGCTTGAGTAAATTTTTTAGCCAGAGCCATAATTTCGTCGCGACTTCCACCTTCCTTTTCCATTTTATCGTCGGCAAAATCTTGATCCCCACTTAGGTGGCCCACGTCAGTAATGTTCATGACATGGTTTACTTTAAACTTATCGTATTCTAAAGTCCTTCGAAGCACGTCCTCAAAGACGTAGGTTCTTAAGTTGCCGATATGCGCGTAATTGTAAACGGTCGGACCGCAGGTATATAATCCAACCTCTTCATTTATTATGGATTTAAACTCTTCCTGCTTTCGGCTTAGCGAATTATACAGTGTTAGCATGTGTTAATTATAAACCAAAAAAGCCCTAAGAAACAGGGCAACTCCAGTTCTCGCTTTAGTAGGAGCTTAGATATTTACGATCTTTCTCCTTGAGCTGCTTCAAGACGTAAAGTTTTGGGTCGGAAGCAATCATTTTTCCCAAATGGTGACCCGAAGCAAAATGAGGCAGCAAGACATAATCTGCTCCATGATTGTATAGGATTAAGGCCTCTTGTTCTGTTTCAGCGCGGACGATTACTTTAGGTCTTTTTTTCAAGATAAGTAAGTAACGCATGAGCACAATATTATCTTCTAAGTCAGGGCTGGTGGATATAACTAGTTTCGTTTTTGGTGTAAATAATTTATCGGTTAATTCTGGATCAGATACATCCCCGAACACAAAATCATATTTATAACGCTGAAGCTTATGGATGATCTCTGGATCAAAATCAACAATAAGTAAATCTTTTTTAGGTAAATTACGGGCCAAACTTTGTCCTGTGCGGTGAAATCCAATCAAAATG
>DASPKQ010000003.1:0-5810 GCA_035627995.1 Verrucomicrobiia bacterium
GAACTGGTCGTGGATTTTTCCGAAGGAGATGGAGATTATGTTTCGGAAGATAAACTACAAGAAGTCTGGTCACCTCAGTTTGATTATTGTTTACAGGTAGATGATGATTTATATTTTGCTGCAGTCCAAAAACATCAGGTTGAATCAGCTGATTACGTCAATCATTCTTGCGATCCTACATGCGGTGTTAAAGACAAACTAAAGCTTGTTGCAATGCGAGATATCCACCCAGGAGAGGAAATCACTTTTGACTACGCTATGACCGAATCCTCGGATTATTCCTTTGAATGTAATTGCGGCCGGACCAATTGTCGCAAAAAAGTTACTGGTGATGATTGGAAAATCCCAGAATTGCAGAAAAAGTACAAAGGATACTTTAGCGAGTATTTGGAAAAAAAGATTGTGGCACAATAGATGAACCAAAAGTTTTATGTAAAAAAATCCGGAGTTTCCGGAAAAGGATGTTTTGCCTCGCAGGACATAAAAAAAGGAGAGTTGATTTGCAGAATGCAAGGCAAACCGATGTCTATTCCCCAGGTTATTCGGAAGTACGAAAAAGGAACCGAGCGCTATGACGATTCCCTACAGATAGGAGTAAAAACTTATCTGGATTTGGATCAACCCTTCATCTATTTCAATCACAGCTGCAACGCCAATGCCGCAATCGTTAAAACTAACAGCATGATTGCGAGAAGGAATATTAAGAAAGATGAAGAAATAAGTTACGATTACTCGCTTGTTGAATGGACCGATAAAAAAAGTTTCGATGACTGGTCTTATTGGCAAATGCGGTGTCGATGTGGCGCTCTCAACTGCCGAAAATATGTAAAACACTTTCCACTACTGCCAAAAAATATCCAAAAAAACAGCGTCAGAAATGGATTTGTACAAGATTTTATTGTTAATAATTACAAAAAAGAAATAAATAGAAAATAAATCTTTTATTTTTTTGTTTACAAGCACTTGATTTTTATTTTTCCTTGTTGCAATATATAAGTAATAGAAATTCTTTTAGAAAAAAAAGAAAATTCAATAAATAAGTGAAAAGTTTGAAAAAATGAACTATGACTTTGCCGTTATAGGCGCTAACGGGATGCAAGGTAAAATCGTTGCGAAAGATTTGTTGGAGAGTGGGTTTAGCGTTCTCTTGTGCGCTAATGACGATTACGGTCTTGATGAGTTACTAGAATATAAAAAATCTGACTTTGCTCCGATCGATCTCAGGAAACCTGAGAGGGTAAAGAGAGTGATAAAAAAGTCGGGTGCGGAAGTCGTTTGCAATTGTGCAGTCGACGATTTTAACGTTACTGTAACCAAGATGTGTCTCGATCTAGGAGTTAATTACATTGATCTTGGCTCCGTGGACGAAGAGATGGTTTATGATCAGTTTAATATGAGCCAGGCATATAAAGACAAGGGCTTAATTGGTATTACGGGTATGGGGTCCACGCCTGGTATCAACAATGTCATGTTAAGGTACGTTAGGCCGCAGTTCGACACGATTCATACTGTGCATTTAGGTTTTACCTGGAATTCCAATATGCCTGCTTTTGTCACTCCATTTTCTCTCGACGCGATCGCCTGGGAATTTACCGAAAAAGCAAAGATTTTTGAAAACGGAAAATACGTTTTAAAGGCACCTGAGGACTGTGATATTAATTATTACTACAAATCTATCGGCAAACAAAAAACGTATTACACGGCCCACGTTGAACATTTTACTTTTTATGAGTACCTCAAGGATATCGGAATTAAAAATATTATGGTTTGCTCCAGCTTTCCTAATCACTCCCGTGAGGCCATAGAAACTTTGATTAAGCTTGGATTTACCAAAAAGGACAAAATCGAAGTTGATGGCGTTGCAGTAAAGCCGCTTGATTATGCCATTGAAGTGGTCCGCAGAATTCCCGTTCCTGAAGGATACACCGAAAAAGAAAATATTTGGTTGAAAGTTTATGGCACCAAGGACGGAAAAGAAAAAATGGTTGAGATGGATGCGGTTGCCGGAACTCTGCCAGGATGGGAAGACTCCACCTGTAACGTTGATACTGGAATGCCGGTGTCCATAACTGCTCAAATGATCAAAGATGGGCGAATAACCCAGACCGGAATGTATTCGCCGGAATTCGGAGTACCGCCGATGCCGTTTTTTGCTGAACTCGGTAAGCGAAAAATATGGATATACGAGAACGGAGTAAAAGTGAATACGGAAGAAATGGTTAAGAAATATTTACCTCAGAAAGTAGAAACCGCAGCTTAAGCTTATAAGACACCCGTACAAAACGGGTGTTTTTTTATTTTTGGGTAAACGAAAACCCGTGGTGATGCAAAGAAGCACTGACGGGTAAAAGTCACACGCGTTAAAAGGCGTGAAAAATTACCATTTGGCGTTGAGAGCAAGCTCTTCCGCGTACTTCGGCCAGAATTCACCAGCTGGGGGCCCGCCTCGGCACTCGCCATCGGATTCCCCTGGCACCTTGATCCAAAGTACCGCATCAAGACCCGCTATTCCGGTTCGTGCTGTTGGGGGATTGCCCAAGGCTCGTCCCGGAGGGTTGCACCATTCGTCCTTTCCTTTCCAAGGACCATTTCCATTACGGGACGAATCGATGACGAACCCTTTGTCTGATACCTTATGCTCGGCTTCGAGAAGTTCGAGAATCCGTGTTCCGTACCTGATGCTGTCAGCCAGAGGTTGAAAATTCGAAACGTTCAGGCTGAATCCGCGGGCGTCGGCAATACCCGCTTGAGCCAAAACGCGCGCTGCAACATCAGGCGGCAGCCAGTTCGAGTGGCCGATGTCTAAGTAGACGGCTGCAGACGGCGAGGTTTTCTTGTAGATTCCAACCGCAGCGTTGATCAGAGCGATTTGTTCTTTGCCGTTGTCGCTGCACTTGGAGTCTTGGGAAAACGTCAGGGCGTCAGGTTCGAGAACGACCACGGCTCTGCGAGGACCGATTCCTTCTGCCAGCTGCCGAGTCCACTCCCTGTAGGCGTCTGCACCTTCAACTCCTCCTCGGGAATGCTGGCCGCAATCGCGGTTCGGGAAGTTGTACGGCACGAGCACCGCGATACTTCCGGCATCAACGTAGGCTGTCACAATTTTGTGTGTGTCATCCTTGATTTCGTTTACGCCTTGTTTCATCCAGTGAGCCAGATGCTGGATGAGGCGTTCGAGTTCCGGCTTGTCGTTCTTGTGGCTGTTGGCCCAGCGCACGACTTCGAAATTGGCGCTTGCCACGAACTTCATGCCTTCGAAGGGGTTCATTGATTGCATGGTACCTGTCGTTGGGAGCAGTAGGGCTGCAACAATTGCCAGCCACGCACGCTTCATGGTAACAATCCTCCTTTGCTGGGGGTTTAAGATTACTCAGATGCTCGTAAACGGTCAATTGTGCGTCTTTTCAATTACTCCTGAATCCAGTATAATAACTAGGCATTTTTAGCAATATCCATGAATTTTTTCAGCAAGTTATTCGGGGATTCCAACCAGGCAGTGGTCAAGGAAATGCAGCACATTGTTGATCAGATAAACGCCTTAGAACCCGAGTTTTCCAAAAAAACGCAAGACGAACTCAAACAGCAAACAGCCGAATGGAAAAAACATTTGGCCACTTTAGATTTATCTCAGAGCAAAGCATATTTGGATGAAATCCTGCCAGCAGCCTTTGCGGCTGTAAGGGAAGCTTCCAAAAGAACTTTGGG
Source organism: Verrucomicrobiia bacterium (assembly GCA_035627995.1). Taxonomy (GTDB): domain Bacteria; phylum Patescibacteriota; class Doudnabacteria; order UBA920; family O2-02-FULL-48-8; genus DASPKQ01. Next base: position 3,706 of record DASPKQ010000003.1, read on the forward strand.
TCAGAGGCATTACAACGTTCAGTTGATGGGTGGAATTGTTCTACACCGTGGAAGTATCGCGGAAATGAAGACTGGTGAAGGTAAGACTTTAGTAGCAACACTGCCTCTATTTTTAAACGCACTTACGGGCAGGGGAGCCCACCTGGTTACAGTTAACGATTATTTGGCCCGTTGGCAGGCGTCATGGATGGGCCAGATTTACAATTATCTTGGCTTGAGTGTTGCTTCCATTCAGCACGACCAGGCGTTTTTATACGACCCCACCTTCTCGCCGGAAGAAGAAGAAATTAAGCAAATTGAATCACAAGTTCAAGGCTTGGTTTTGGATGTTAAGCATATGCGACCGATAATGAGAAGACAGGCCTATGCCGCGGATATTACTTACGGCACCAACAACGAATACGGATTTGATTATCTTAGGGACAATATGGTCTGGGCGGCAAATCAGATGGTTCAACGAGACCTCCACTTTGCCATCGTTGACGAAGTCGACTCGATCTTGATTGATGAAGCTAGAACTCCATTGATTATTTCTGCGCCGGATACCGAACCAACGGACAAATATTATGATTTTGCCAAATTCGTAAGCAAACTTTCAGAGAGCGAGGACTATAACGTAGATGAAAAGAAACGAGCCGCAACTTTAACTGAAGCCGGTATTGCTAAATTAGAAAAACTTCTTGGCATAAAAAACATTTACGATAAGGATGGAATTAACACAGTTCATCATATTGAGCAGGCCTTAAGAGCTAAGACCTTATTTAAGCGCGATACCCATTATGTGGTTAAAAGCGGGGAAATTATTATTGTTGATGAGTTTACTGGCCGTCTTATGTATGGTCGTCGGTATTCCGAAGGTTTGCATCAGGCGATTGAGGCAAAAGAAGGGGTAAAAATTCAACAGGAAAGCAAGACCCTCGCTACGATTACGTTCCAGAATTATTTCCGTCTTTATCATAAGCTTGCCGGTATGACTGGAACCGCAGAAACCGAAGCCGAAGAATTCCATAAAATTTACAATCTGGAAGTTGTCCAAATTCCCACCAATAAACCGATGGTCAGACAGGATTTGCCAGACCAGGTTTATAAGAATGTAGAGGGAAAGTTTAAGGCACTTATTAGAAATGTTAAGGAACGTCACGAAAAAGGCCAACCTATTTTAATTGGTACGATTAGCATTGAAAAGAACGAGATGCTTTCGCAGATGCTTACTCAGGCCGGTGTCCCGCACGAGCTTCTAAACGCCAAAAATCATGAACGTGAGGCACAAATCATCTCCCAGGCAGGACGTTTAGGCTCAGTCACACTTGCCACTAACATCGCGGGTAGAGGTGTGGACATAATCCTGGGCGGAAATCCACCAGATCCTGAAGAGCAGGAAAGAATCCGGCAATTGGGTGGACTTGTAGTTATTGGTACCGAACGACATGAATCGAGACGGATCGACAACCAGCTCCGCGGACGCGCAGGCCGACAAGGTGACCCAGGATCATCCCAATTTTATCTTTCATTGGAAGATGATTTAATGAGGTTGTTTGGAGGCGAGCGAGTTGGGAATTTGATGAACACTTTGGGGATTCCCGAAGATCAGCCAATTGAGCATGGTTTAATTAACCGTACGATTGAGGCGGCACAAAGAAAGATCGAAGGTTTAAATTTTGATACCCGAAAACACGTTCTGGAATATGACGACGTGATGAACAAGCAACGCACAGTAATTTACAAGAAACGTCGGGAAATTCTTGATACTACAGGTAGTTTATCGGAACAAATTTTGGATCTGGTTGTTGCAGAAATTACAGATGTAGTTAATTTTAATTTTGCCCAGGAGCAAATAAACCGCCAGGAAATTTTTGAAACGATTAATACAATCTTTCCAATTAAACCGGAAGATGTTTTAGCCAACGCAGAGGAAACCCAAACCATAAATCAACTTGTGGATCTGGCTAAGAAGTATTACGAGGAAAAGAAAAAGCGAGTGGGTGAACAGGTGATGAATGATTTAGAAAAATTTGTTTATCTGAGAGTAATGGATCAGCTTTGGCAAGAGCACTTGGATACCATGGAGCATTTACGAGATTCCGTAAGGCTTAGGGGTTATGGTC
>DASPKQ010000004.1:0-3575 GCA_035627995.1 Verrucomicrobiia bacterium
TTACGACCAATATCTGCGAGTTGAACGGAGCGAAGAATTGCTGAATTTTTGTTCATTCCCGAACATTTTTATAGCCATCTTGTGAAGACATTGAATCAGTATATCGTGCTCAGAGTACTAATAAAAAAACTCCCCCTTGAAATCTTTCGGATAAATAACCGTTACTCCAAGTGAATCCGCAGATGCTGCTTCGTCAGGCTCTTCAAGGGCAATCAAATAAGGACGTTCAATTTTTTTCTCCTGCAAAGCGTGGTTAATAATATCAACTGATAATTCAGGTAATACTGCCTCAAAGAACAAGTTTATAGTGCCTGATCCTATATCACCGCCTGTCATAATGCCATTCCCGCTCCAAAACAAAAAACGGTCAAGGTATTCCCACATTTCATTACGGAATGTAAGATCGTCTTCGTTCCCCCACCCGTCACCTACCGGAAATTGAAGGATCATGCGATTCATCGGGACATCATCCGTAAATCCATCACTCTTTTTAGCGTCAATCTCTGATTGGTAAACATCTTTTAAATAAGCCACTGGCTGGTCTTTAACTTCTATGTATTCGCCATTTTCTCCCAATTTGCCCCAATGAATAACTAAGTACGCAGCACCGTGACTATTTCCATAAATCAACCAATAAAGTATACTTCCATTTTCATATTTGTGTAGTGTGACAGTAGGAAAATCGTTTTGGGGCTGCACAGTTTTCAAAAAATCACCAATATTCATAAAACACCTGACCTCGAATTCCTGATTAGGCTCGTCCCTTTTAGCCATAGATGCTTCAAAAAAAGCAAGCATATCATTGAAGTCACTTATCCCTTTTAATCCTGAAGCAGATAAAAAGCCAGGCACTGTTAAATGACTTATCCGTTCAATGTTGCTGGAATTGTCTACAAACTCCGGGTCCATTACTATCACATCCAATGTTGAAATAGCCTTCTCTGGCAATTCATATCGAAGGCCGAATACTTCGCAATTATCAAAATACGCAGCTGTTGGCGAAAAGCTTTCACGATAACGTGCTAGTGCAAAGTGGTATTTGCCATTTTGGTTTTCCGAGAGAAATCCCGCCAGGTAATCACCTGTAGAAACCTTAAAAGACAGGCAATCTCCAATACTATATTTCATAGAAGAAAAGATTAGGCGCCTTGATAAGCCTTAACGTTTAATGATCCCTACCCTTTCAACAATCCCCTCAACACACCTTGCACCACTTCCCACCTCCCCAGTGGCTCCATTAAAAGAATAAACAGGTTGATGCCAATAGCCAGGTAGGTTGCGCTGTGCTTTAGCTTATTGTATTTCCATGCACCTAATAATATCATTCCAATGATAAGGCCCTGCGTTATATAAACCGGGAACATAATATCTATGTTCGGCCAGCTCTTGATGTTCATTCCAACATACACATTTTGAATACCACGGCCCAGCGCCGGCATCATTATAATGAAGACGGTAGAGATGAGCCACCAGGCATGGTTCTCGATCTGCTTGCGGTGAATAATACTTTTGATAACGGCATACCCAAACGCGGTCATCATTACAATTTCAACAACCGCCACTCCATAAAAGAACCAGGGCTGAAATGGCCCGAATCGCTCGGGGAACTGGGCGGCTTTCTCCGTTGTTGCAATATCACGTTGCATCATGCTCAATGCCGTTAAGCACACCCCGCCGGCCATGAACATACCGATGATGCCATTAGTGCGGTGTTTTGCCATCTTTCCATGCGTGGCGTAATAAGGCTGAAGGATCAGGTAGAGATACCATACGGTACCCGTCCAGTAATGGACATGAACGGACCAGGCATTCTCCGTAAAGTCGCCCCAATAATCCCTGAAAATACCTAATTGCATAAACAACATGGGGAGCAACATCCAAAGATGCAATGTCTTGTACCGGCTTATGTAGTTTTCGTTGTCGCGGGCCTTTACATTTAGCTTACCCGACTTTACCGAGGGGACAACTTCCTCGGGTTGGTTAGTTTGGGGGTTGGGGGTCATAGTCTTAAAGATAATCAACTTTTACAATCTATGAAACGGGATCCATTCCTTGTCACACCTTCGAATACCTGTTCTTATACTCAACAGGCGTAGTGCCTGTAAACCTTTTAAAGATGTCACGGAAAGTTTGAGCATCGGAATAACCGACTTCTGTAATGATTTCATCAATGGACTTTCTGCCCGCCTCCAGTTCCTTTTTGCTGGCTTCTATTCTTACCTTTTGCAGGTACTCGATCACGGAGCAATGCGTGCACTTTTTAAACCTCCGTTCAAAAGTGCGCCTGGTCAAATGAAGTTTATCCGCCAGCTCATCAACGGTGATCTTACCGGCATAATTTTCCTCGATGTACTCCTGTGATTGTAATATCTCTGCATCATCATGGTCCTTCAGTCCATTGAATATAATAAAGGGAGTTTGGTTCACCTTGTCCAGGTTCACCACAAAATGCTTGGCAATTTGTATGGACATCTCCCGCGTAACGAACTTCTCCACTAAAAACAACAGCAAATTCCAATATGCATTGCTGCCGCCGCTTGAATACAAGCCGTTGTGCTCCACGATGATCTTTTCATCAATCAGCTCCACGTTAGGATAGAAATAGCGGAACTCGTTTGCGTACTGCCAATGCGTTGTGCACTTTTTGTTCTTAAGCAATCCCGTAAAGGCCAGCATGAATGCGCCGGTACACAAAGACGCCACCTCCGCATTCCTTTTATATTGCCGTACTATCCAATCAACAAAAAAGCGGTTGTTATGCGTAGCGCTCATCATATCCCCATTGAGTGCCGGGATGATGATCAGGTCCGTGTGCTTCAGTTCATCTGTCAGCGCTTCCGCATGAATTGTGAATAAACCATTGGAAAGCCTCGTTTCAGCATTCGCCCCTACAATCTGCACATCAAATGCCTTCTTTTTACCGGCAGCAGCCAGCAGGCTATTCACTTTTAGAAATACGGCACGGGCATCTATAATTGATGCAAAATTGGAATCCTTTAAGGCCAGTATGGACACATGTTTCATAATGCAATGTAAATATATTGTTTGTCGCATTTGGCATACATAGAATGTCGTATTAACCTATCCCCAAACAGGATGATCGCGCCTACTTTTGTGGTAATTAAAGCCGCAATCATGAAAAACATCGACATCTACCTGCACTTCCATGGCAACAGCGAAAAAGCCATGAACTTTTACAAAAAGGTCTTTGGGGGAGAATTTATAAACATACAACGCTATAAGGACGTGCCGGGCAGTGAAAAAATGAGCGATGAGGATAAAGAAAAGATGATCCACATCGCGCTGAAATTTTCTGAGCATACCACACTCATGGCCTCCGATGTGGTTACCAAAATGGAAGGCCCTATCAACTTCGGGAACAATTATCACATATGCCTGCAGGCTTCCAATGAAAAAGAAGCCGACAAATTATTCAACGCACTCTCTGACGAGGGCAAGATCGAAATGCCGATGAACAAAACCTTCTGGGGTGCTTATTTTGGCATGTGTGTAGATAAGTTCGGCATTCAGTGGATGATCAATTATACCAACTCAAAATAATATAACCATGTCGT
>DASPKQ010000005.1:0-3845 GCA_035627995.1 Verrucomicrobiia bacterium
AGTGTCGTCGTCGAATCGGACATCCTTGACCTTCATCCGACTCCGGGCGTCGTACTTCATCAGCTTGGCACCCGCCGTGCTTCGCGTCGCCGTCTGATCACCGCTCAACCAGTTGCCAGTGCCTGAGGCCATCCTCATCGAGACCTTGTCCACCAGCTTCTGCTGATCAGAGTCCGCCATCATTCCCATTCCGACGAAGTCGGCTTGGTAATATGGCGCCTCTCGGCCCGGTGACACCGTAAGAACACCGGCGACGCGCGATCGCATCGTCTGAGTGCCACCCTTGGCACTAACGTAATGGATCGTGTAGACGTCGTGCTTGAGCACAACCGTCTGACCCTTGAGAGCGTTGACGAACTCTTTCTTCGGGTCATCGCCAGCCATGATTGTGATCGGGAGGACGGATGTGGCCACCCCCAACACAATCGCGGAAAGCTTCTGCAGCATGCGTCCTCCTGATTTTTGTTGTAGCGCCAACTTTCGGCGCCGTGATTTACGAAACCTTCATGGTTCCAGGAACAATGCGCCAGCCGTCATCATAACGACGCAAGCTCACTGTTGCCGGTCGGCCTTCACCGGCTCCGAACGGAGCGAATCCCGCGGCCTTCGCCTGCGGAGTCAGCTCCATGTAAGAACGGAACTCAACCAAAATTGTTCCGTCGCTGTTCGGTGACAACCCGGTGACCTTGAGTACTTCTCGGCTCCCGAGTTTGGCGACACCGCCCGAATCGGTCAGTCCGACTGCCCGACCCTTGGGTGTCACCGTGACCTTCCAGTAGAAATGCTTGCTGGCATGGAAGGTAAACGAACCGCCGACTCCCTTCGACATCAGGTCGTTGTAGTAGTCGACGCATGGCTTGGGCGCTGTGCCCGCGCGCATGTCTTCATGCGACACCTGACGCCAATCGACTTCAATCAGTCCGAAGACGACGCCGTTGCCCACCTCGAGTCCGCCAGCCCTTGGCGGAAGAAACTGCACCGGCTCGAATACCTGTTCATCCGTGCCTCTGCAGAACTCTCCGGCCGTAACCGGAATCTCGAAGTTGGCCTTCGAAAACTCTGGACTGGATTTGATGATCCGCGCCGCATCGTCCCGGTCCGGTTCAGCGGAACCCGCCGAAGCTGTACACGCTGCCGAGGTCATGGTGAGGACGGCCAGGGCCGCTCCCAAGACCGTAACAGAAAAACGATTCGACATACCGCCCTCCACCTTACGTTTGAGACCCTTTGGTTTCGTAGTGCAACCTTACTCTATATTATATAATCCAGAGCATTGCTTAGGCAATTGTATATTCGAAGTGTAAAATCGAGGATTTTTTGGATTTATATCAAAAAAAGGACCCCTGCAAACCGATAAAACCGGTTACAGGGGCAAATTAAGTAGTATTGCTCCTCCTACGAATTCAATGTCACAAGACCACTGTTCCACGACCGGCCATGGAAGCGAGCTGCTGAGCGACTTCGTCAGGCAGTTCGATTCGATAACCGTCGCGGCCAGCACAGGTGCCGTCGCATGCTCTAAAGTTTTCGGCCGGATACTTAATCACAGCCTGACCATTATTGCTCCAGTCCACTTTTCCCGGGAGCATCATCCGAAGATCGACGTGGACATACGCCGCGCACATCGTCTCGATTACTTCGAAGTTCACGGCCGAAGCGTCATCCTCTACTGGATCTTCCTTTGATTCCCGCTTAAAGACGAATCCCCTCATCAACACCCCCGTTCTGGCGGACAAATGGCAACGAAAATTAATTTAACAATTTTTTTAGTATATAGGCAAGATTATTTCTCACAAAAAATAAAAAACGGCCTGTTGAGGCCGTCTTATTCATTGAATCTAATTGATTAGATTCTTATCTTTTATGATCTTGATAAAATTCTGAAAACTTCCAAAAATATATGATTCGATTCTCAACTCAGCTGCGGCTTTGATATTTTTCTCTTCGTTGTCGAAGTACATTATCTCTTCTCCAGGAATATCCAGTTTTTTTAAGACTTCCGTAAAAAACTCTTTCTCTTTCTTTAGATGACCAATTTCACAGGAAAAAAAGAATCCATCAAAATGTGAACTAAACTCTCTGGAGTTTTTAAAATAAGTCGCTCTGTACTTTTCTTGATTGGAAACGAGGAAACATTTAATTCCTCGGCTTCTGAGTTCATCAATCTTAGTCAGAATTTGATGCTCTTCGGTAAAATCAGATGCGAACCAATAAATTAGAAAATCATCTACAGACCGTTGCCAGTCCCATTTTTCTAAATAAGGTTGAATTTCTTGTTTTAAATCTGCTTGTCCGCGCTGGCAGGCATCGAACTTCTCTTTAAAGAAAGATGCGACCAACTCTGTAGGAAGATTATAGTCTTTGGCGAATCTGTCGCTAAAATAACCTTTTTTTTCTAAAGTCACTCCATCAGCATCAAACAAAATTGCTTTGATCATATTAAATCTTAGGTTTCCTCTGCTCGCTTATAAGGAAATATCTTTCCTTTCATTTCCCAATGCTCAATTTCGTGAGCTGCTTCTTCAGGAGTTTCCGAGGCATGAATCAAATTATGAATTGCCCGCTTCTCCATATTGGCAGCGAGAGCTGAATCAGCAGAAAAATCGCCGCGTATCGTTCCCATCTCAGACATTGCCGGTGAAGTTTTGCCAGCCATTTTCCTGACCATATCAATAGCATGAGTTCCTTGAACCACCATCTTCACAACGGGTCCGGAACTGACGTAGTCGAGGGTCCAAGAACGAGCCATTTTTCCAATTTCTAATGGATCCTTGGTGCCCAAAGTTTCAACCGGATCATATCCATATTTGGAATAAACTTCCAAGGCCTTGTTTCCAATCCGAGTCATCCATGCCTCGTCTTTTGGATAATGGTCATCGATTTTCTGTTTTGAAGGCTTATCCATTTCGAGAGCAATTATTTTTAAGCCAGCTTTTTCAATTCTTCGTATAATTTCGCCAGTTAAACCTCTTCTGACTCCATCCGGTTTGATAATGACAAAAGTTAATTCTTCCTTAGGGTGTGGTTTAGACATGTTTACTGTATTGTAATTTTCTTAATTGTAACTGCCTTCAAAGGTAAGGATTGTTCGCCAGTAAAAGGGTTAGGTTCGGTTGGGGTGTTGCCAATTTTGGTTACCACATCCATACCAGAAGTAACATAACCAAAAACAGTGTAGCTGCCATCTAATGATGCAGTGATTTCATTCTCTTCAAGAACGACATAAAACTGGGAACCTGATGAAGCCTTGGTTGGATTAACTTGGTCTCCAAGACGGGCCATAGCAATGGCTCCTTTCTTGTGTTTGAGTCCGATCTCAGCGGGAACAGTATATCCTGGTCCGCCCTGACCATCGTTTTCCGGGTCATCATCTTTGGAGTTTGGATCGCCAGCCTGAACCATAAAATTAGCAACGATTCGATGGAATTTTGTGTTCACGTAATAATCTTCGTTGGCAAGCTTGATGAAGTTGGCAACTGTCTTAGGTGCTGCTTTACCATCTAATGTAACCTTGAATGTGCCCTCTGAAGTTTCGATTGTGGCAACAGCTGATTCTGGAGTTGTTGGTGAAGCTGGTGGTGGAGGTGGAGGAGGTGGTGTTGGCTGATTTGCAACCTGATTCGAATTATTGTTGTTCGCTGGTGGTGTTGTTCTCATCTGGGTAAAATAGTACGCTCCTGCGCCAATTAATACTAATAAAACTATACCGCCTAAAATTTTGTTTAACATAATTTCCTTATGCTTAATTTCCATTGAATTCTATCGGAATTATTGGCTTTTGTAAACTTTTCTTATACTCGTGAGGACTTGACGTAACGGGCAAACAATGGTAACATTTTGAATCG
>DASPKQ010000006.1:0-2725 GCA_035627995.1 Verrucomicrobiia bacterium
TTTGTTAAAGAGCTGCAAGGTTATGGACCAGAACCACTGGAAAAAGATTTTACCTATCAAAGATTTGAGCAACTTTTGAAGCGACGCCAAGCCGCACAAGTTAAACCTTGGCTTATGGATCCGACAATCATTGCTGGCATCGGTAATATTTATTCGGATGAGATTGCATATTTTGCAAAAGTTAGGCCTACTAGGACAATAAAAAGTCTCAATGACAAAGAAAAGAAACTATTATATAAAGGAATACAGAAAGTTCTTAATGAAGCAGTAGAACATTATGGTTCGTCAGTTGGCGATTTTGTCCGCCCTTCTGGAGACTGGGGGACTTACGGTTTATTGCATAAAGTTTATGGTCGCGCTGGTGAAAAATGTAAGACTTGTAAAACTATCATCAAAAGCCTAAAATTTAATGGCAGAACAGGAAGTTTTTGCCCTAATTGTCAGAAATAACATGGATATCGATAGATGGGAGCAAATTAAAGAGAACATCAGAGGCAAATTTGAGGTAGAAGAGGAAGGTACGGAAGATCTGATGATGGAAACCAAAGACGGATTGATAAAATCCGGCACTGCTGAGTTTTTGGTGGTTAAGACCCCAATGGGTCGGATTAAATTGACTTTCGAAAAACGACCTGTGGTTTTGGACAAGAAATTTATTTACTCGCACCGGGCGGGTCAATCCGCCAGAACTGAATATGAATTTTCTGATAAGGAATTCTCATACAAACTCAAAGCGTATCAATGGGACGATATAGAAGAAGAGTGGAAGGAAATAGATGCATCTAACTTCAGCTAAAACAAAAAATTTATCCAATCTATCAAAGGCAATCTTAAAAACATTGTCTTTTTTTCATATTTATCGCCTTCCCATTACAGCTCAGAAAATATGGCAGTTGCTCTATAAGTATGAGGCCACACTTTCGGAGGTGGAACGTGAGTTGGAAGAATTGGTAGTCAGAAAATTGGTTTGCAAGAATGAACATCTTTATTCAATCAAGCATTTCGATACCTGGACTTACTTGATTAATAGGGAAGAAATAGCTCAGCGTTGGGATCGGGTGAAAAAATATTATTGGCTGCTATCTTCCATTCCTTTTATTGAGCATGTATCCGTGATTAACAGCATGGCTATGGGCAATGCCGATTCAGAATCGGACATAGATTTTTTTGTTATTACCAAGCCTAACAGACTTTATTTTGTTCGGACCATGGTTATTATTCTTTTTAAATTGTTCGGAGTATATAAAACCCGAAAAAAAATCAACAAACAATTTTGTTTTGGATTTTATATTACTAGTGACCATATGTCACTCCAGGACCTTTTACTCCCCGGAGAGGATCCTTATATGGTATTTTGGCTTGGCACCATTGTGCCTATTTTAGGAGTTCAAACCTATGAGAAATTTATTCGCGATAATTTTTGGATTTACAGCTTCCTGCCAAATTTCCGTCCAATGCAAAGGCTTGGTCAAATAAGAAAATATAGACAAGCGTCTGTGATCAAAAATTTGCTTCATTCCTTACTAAACATACCGGCGGCAGTGTTGGAACCGTTCTTAAGGCGAATCCATATCAATCATACCTTTAAGCTTCCCGAAAACCACTGGAAGACTTCCTCCACAATTGCCAATTCCAAGATGCTTAAACTACACGCCCTCGATCCCCGAAAAGATCTACGGAAGGCATGGCAAGACATCTTGCAAAGCTTGGGCTGAATCGTTATAATAATTAATGCCAAAAAAGATAAACGTCTTAGATTGGCATATTTTTTGCTTTTACTTTGAATCAATTATTATTAAAATTAAATTCAGAAAGGAAGAACTTTATGAAAATCAAGCCTTTAGGCAATCGTATTTTGGTGAAGCAATCAACCAGCGAGGAAGTGACGAAATCAGGAATTGTTTTGCCAGACACTGCCGATAAAGAAAAGAAAGCACAGGGGACAATAGTAGCCCTGGGCAACGGTGAAGAAATCCCAAAAACGGGTCTTAAACTCGGAGATGTTGTTGTTTTTGGAAAATATTCCGGTGATGAAATCGAAATTGATGAAGAAGGAAAAAAAGTCGAATATAAAATTCTAAGCGTCGGCGAAGAAAAGGACGAAAGCGACGTTTTGGCAATCATTGAATAATTAGAAAGGAACAAGTATGGCAAAGATGATTATAAAAGGACTAGAAGCTAAAAAAGCAATCAAGGATGGAGTCGATAAGGCTGCGGACGTAGTTAAAGTCACGTTGGGTCCGACAGGTAAAGCGGTTATTTTAGATAAAGGTTTTGGTGGACCAATCATCAGTGATGATGGCGTAACTGTTGCCAAAGATATTGAACTGGAAAATAAATTTGAAAATATTGGAGCGTCTTTAATTCAGGAAGTAGCTAACCGGACCAACGAAGAAGCCGGGGATGGAACAACTACCGCAACAGTACTCGCCCAAAAAATGATTGAAAAAGGATTTGAAGCTGTTGGTCTTAATCCAACTGGCTCCCACGGAATCAAAAAAGGAATGGATATGGCCGTAGCTTTTGTTGTTGATGAGCTGAGGAAGATGAAGAAGGATACCAAGAGCAGGGAAGAAATTCAGCAAGTAGCAACTATCGCTTCTTTAGATACCGAAGTTGGCAAACTTATTGCCGAAGCTATGGAAGAAGTCGGTCATGACGGCGTTATTACTGTGGAAGAAGGTCAGGCCATAGGCCTTCAAAAAGAAGTGGTAAAAGGTATGCG
>DASPKQ010000007.1:0-2921 GCA_035627995.1 Verrucomicrobiia bacterium
AATTCGGAGACCCTTAGTGCTAGGAGGTCGGAATATAGCAATACAACTGTTCCACATGAAACCATACTCAAAACTACGACCGAAACAAAGCTTTGGTAACGTCTATGGCGGAGTAACCACAATGTTAAAGCAGAAATACCAACAAGCGCTCCAAACCAGGCAATTCTGGAAAAGGTTAGAAATAACCCCAAGCTGATCACAAGTGTTCCACATGAAACCAACAGTTTGTTCCGAAATGTTTCACGTGAAACATAATAATAACCCAAAATAAGGCCAAGCACGAGAAAAGCACCTAATAGGTTGGGATGCGGAAACGTTCCATATGCCCTGAGAAGTTTGGTACCGGAAATCTCTATTGTTGCCACCCCCGGAGTATTAAGGTCAGCAATGTACTCGCCTAAGAATCCCAAGCCAGCCATATGTTGCACGTGAAACTGCCAAAGACCAAGCGATGCCTGAAACACACCAGAAAGAAACAGGACTAAAAACGCGGTTTTAAAGTTTATGCTTTCTTTAAGTTCCTTGGAAAGAAATAAACATAAACCCAGCAATTCTAGCCATTTAAATGCATTGTAAAGCCATAATTCCGTGTGTTTCACATGGAACATTTGAATTGAGGCAAACAGTAAAACAAGGCCAAAGGCAAAGATTTGCCTATATGAAAGTTTAGGTCTAGTAATAACCAACCACGAAACTAGTAATCCTGTAAGAAGGAGGTCCGTTAGATAAAGAATGAAACCAAGATGAATTGAGAAGTAATAATCAATATAAGACAGGTCCGGCAAGTAAATAATTCTTAAGTTGATTGGAATCAAAAAAAGCAGAATGTAAAATAAGATATTAAAAATGGATAATTGTTTCACGTGAAACATTTGACTTATTGTAATAATTATTGTGTAAAGTATTTGTGCAGATAGCACATTCCGAGAAAGGACAATAGAAGTGTAATATACATCTACAAAAATTGGCATAACGCCTTTTTTGCGCCATACAGAAAGGAGGGTAAAGACATGGCGAAGCCAGACGCGAACAAGTTGATCAGGACTGGTCATCGAATCAAGTCAGGCGATGCGTCAATTGATGCTGACGCTTGGCTTGCAGATGCTCGCGCAGCCTTGGACAGCGGAGAGCTTCACGAGGCTTCAGCGCGAGTCATCAAGGATCTCGTTGCATCAATCGAAGACCACGACCGTGACCTTCCAGTCGATCAACTCTCAGTAGCGTAAGGAGAGCACCCATGCCTTCGTCGAAATAAAACGCCAGTTGCCCCGTACCCACGGCACTGGCGTCGTTCTTTTTTTGCACGTTTTAATTTATAATATATGAGCTTTACTGTATTGTCTTGTTTTACCAGCTGAGACGCCGCGGGGTGGAGTATGCCGGTAGTACGCACGCTTCGGGTGCGTGTAGACTGGGTTCAATTCCCAGCACCCCGACCATGAAACGCTCGGTAGATTTGCGAAATTATCGGTCGTCATCCGCCAAAGGCTGATGCGACCTGCTTTCTCGGCTCTTGAGCGAGCCTCCGAAGGCTAATTTCGCAAATCTGCCTCGCTAGGGCGATATAAAAATCTGCGACGGCTAATTTTGCAGAAATACCTCGCTAAAGAGGGAATTAAAAAAACCGCCGACTGGCGGTTTTTTTAGAAGAGATAAATGATGCAGAGTCCTACTGTGATGATTTGAGTTATTGATCCGAGAAGCCAATTTTCTGGCATAGGGAAACGTTTTAACCAAACATTGTGAATATCTTGGTGGAACTTATGAAACTGTTTTAATATCCAGTATTCCCGAATTTGCTTGCGCCACCATGGAATGTTATCGATAAAATCAGGTAAATACCCGCCGAGCGCCCCTAAAGGATAGGAAGTTATGGCGGGGAAGTTAAAGAATTGAATCCAAAGGAATAACGTTATTAGAAAAGCAATTACTGAATCTGTAATCGCAAAAATATAAACCTTCTTTGTAAATTTTAGATCACCATCTGAATCTTTTTCTTCCGGTGGATGATCAATGTGGGGGATAAGGTCGCAAAGAACGTGTGAAACAACGCCGGCTGCAAATGCCAAGATAGGATTCTGCGTAGCAGTTCCAACTGCCAAACCAATTGTTCCACCAATGATAACGTGAGATGTAGCAATCATACACGCATTATAACGCGGAAAATAGGCAAAATGAAAACCGCAGCCAAAGTTCCTTATTAGGGGAACAATCAGCTGCGGTTCGGTAGAAGGCTAGTCACGTTTGGAGTCCCAGCGCCCGTCCTCGAAGTTCACGGGTCGAACCCTGACCTTGATTCGGGAGTTCTGGAATCGCTGGCGGAACATGTTTCCGAGCGCATCGGCCAGATCCAACCGCTCCCGTTTGTGACCGATGTCGTAGTCCTCGACGGTGACAATAATTTCTTCACCGAGTCCGTATTTCATCATGTCACGCGGGAAAAGGACGGTCAGGTCTTCAACTGGGATACGCCGGGGAAGGGAGGTAGAGAGTAGCTCTCGGATCTGTTCGAAGAGGCCTTTCAACTCATCTTCGCGCATCTCCGGGAGGCATTCAACACGAACCACTGGCATCGACATGATTACCTCGAGAACGACAACGGTGTCCGTTCCGACCAGGACGGGGGAGTGAAACGCGCCCAGTCACCCGGTACCATCTTGCGGATGTTCGGAGGGAATGGGTAACGGTCTAGACGGTCCTTGCAACCTAAGCGGTAGTGCGCCCAGGCAAAGAGATGTCCGTAGTGACCTTTCACTTCACGGACCACTCCTGCCCGCCAGCTTCGCGTCCATGACTGGATCGATTCCCCGTCGAACACGAAGAGCGGGGCTACGCCGAACATGATGTCGAGAATGGAGACCGGCTCGACGATTGGCTCTAATCCGACTGCCCAGATGGACGGGATTGCTCGGGTAGTCATG
>DASPKQ010000008.1:0-3328 GCA_035627995.1 Verrucomicrobiia bacterium
AGACCGGGTGGTTAAAGCGGTTGTTTAGCTTTCCTAGTATATTATAACAATCCAGGTTGCAAATAATGCATTAGGGCGGCTCCAAGAAAGTCGGTTTTAATTAGGGAAAGCTTCTACAGTGATTTCTTCGGCATCAAAAAATCCTCATCTTGATTTAAGATGAAAATTGACTCGTCGGCAATCAAGGTTTCACGTAAACGCTCTCCGGGGGACCAAGGTAGCTTGGTTTTAACTTTCCCGTGTCGATCACAAATTTCTGAAACACTATTCCCGGATCAATCATCCAGATTTTAAGTGTGTGCTTTCCTGCACTAATTTTGTGTTTTGATTTTTTCGTTTTGATGTGATCTGCCACCGATTTTGTCCACCAACCTGCGTACTCATAGTCGGGCTTAATTTCACCCTCATTCATGTTAATTATTTGTGGCTGCTCATAGTCTATCGCAATAGCATATTTCAATCCGCCTTGCTTTTTGAAATCCTGGGTTGGTGACAGAAAAGCTTCCACCGTGATTTCTCCTGCATCAAAAACTGTAAATAGATATTCTAATTTGGGCGAACTCTTGTCAGGAGTTTGACTTGGAACATTAGCTGGTTCAACGATTACTGAAGAATGGGTGCGGCCTAGGTTAGGCACTACAGTCCAATGAAGACCCTTTGCATCTATCTTATTGCTAAAATTTGCGACTTCAATTGAGATTGCACCATTATTCTCGATAAAGCCGGATGCTTGTGGAAGATTATAACGTACGGGAATCTTAACCGCATATTCTTTACCTGCTCCTTTTATTAAGATTTCTCCGGTAACATTCTCCTTTGGCACTTTGTCCCAGTCGATGGTGACAAATACTTTTTCATCATACTCAATGCTGCCTTCAGTCTTAGATAGCTTTATCCAATTGTCTTTTGCTTCAACCGAGTAGTTTAACGTTCCCTTGCCCATATTAAAAATTTCTACGTAATAACTTTGCCGGTTAATGGGGTCAAAATCAATGAAGCTGCTGCTAAAAAGCGGATCGCCTTCAACGCTAAAGCCTCCCCAAGCGGGAGTAGGCCCATATTCAATTATATAACCAAGCTGAGGCGAACTATTAATTTCGACATAAGACACTGCGGGCATCACATTGGTCCGTGGGTGATTCCAGCTGGTATATCCCATATGCGTTTGCGACATCATGTGATTCCATTTGCCGTCTTCCAAATCTTTATGAAATTGACGAGTCAATTCAGCATCTTTATAAAACAACTCTTTCACTTTTTCAGCGTAAAAGTTTGCTGAGGACCTTCCTTGTTCCTTGTAAAGTTTGTTTTTTCCTGCAGCTACATACATCTCGTTTAGGTTGCAGCTCATTGCTATTGGCGAATGCACCAGTTGATAGAATGCCGACTTATAACTTTCAGGAAGTTGCGCATATACCTTACTGCTTTTTTCGAGTAGAGCCTTGAACTCGTTAACTACAATATCAGCCTCACGATAATTTTCAATACTATAGGTATCCGGCTTTAGCATTTCGGGTATGCGCCTCGAATTGTATTTCGTGTAAAGAGAAAGTAGTTCGCCAATTTCTTTGGCATTAGAATCACCAAATTGCTGTTTAGACCAGCTTACGTAATAGTCCGGCAAATCCTTCGCCTGAATTGCATCGGGTTGCCATGCATAATCAAGAAAAAAACTGATCGGGAATTCCATTGGTTTAATATCTCCTACGTTGACGAGCCAAAGATCTTTCACACCGAATTGATATGCTAGATTCATTTGTTCCCACGTTCGTTCTATCTGAGTAACGTTTTGCCATCTATATGACACAGGAGCGCCCACATAATCGAAATGATAATATATGCCATATCCTCCCTTGCGGTTTAAGTCTTCTTTTTTTGGAAGAATCCGTAGGTTTCCCCAATTATCATCGCAAAACAGGATAATAATGTCGTCATTAACACGCATTCCTTTATCGAAGTAATCTTGCATCTCTTTGTAAACAGCCCAAACCTGCGGAGTTTCATGAGCAGGTTTACCCGTTACATCCGCAATGATTTGGCGTTGATCTGCAAT
Organism: Verrucomicrobiia bacterium; assembly: GCA_035627995.1. Classification (GTDB taxonomy): domain Bacteria; phylum Patescibacteriota; class Doudnabacteria; order UBA920; family O2-02-FULL-48-8; genus DASPKQ01. The sequence goes on from DASPKQ010000008.1 coordinate 2,054, forward strand.
TATATTTTTCATTAAGTCCACGGCTGTTTCTTCACTCATAGCTTCATCGCCATCACCACGCATACCAACAGTAACTACGCTCTCGTAGTCTTTCATGCGTTCGATTCCTCCTCGCCAAAATTCCTGAAGTTTTTCCTTATTCGTTTTATAATCCCAGGCACCCCCCTTAAACCGGGTCCACTCGTGGTGTGCGCGCATCATGGGTTCGTGGTGACTCGTTGAGATAACGATGCCATACTCATCTGCGAGCCGGGGATTTTCAGGATCATCATCCGAAAATGCAGTGGGTAGCCACATGGCAGGCCATAAGTAGTTAGCTTTGTTTCTTAAAAGGAGCTCAAAAACTTTTTCATAAAAGTTATGGTTTAAGTTGCCGAATTTTTCTTTAGCCCAGTTCCTAAGTGCAGGAGACTCGTCGTTTATAAAAATACCCCGATATTTTACCGCAGGCCCTTCCGAAACATGACGACCTTTTTCAAGGTATATTTCATTACTTTTTTTGACGGGAACATCAGCCCACCAATACCACGGTGAAATCCCCATCGCTTCGGAAAGTGAAAATACCCCGTAAGCTGCCCCACGTCTGTCGCTTCCGATTATTATAAGAGCCTCGTCGATTTCCGGGAAGGGAGCTTCGATGGTTTGTATTATAAATCGTTCCCAATGGCCCTTGATGGATTCAACGTCTAATTTTTTCTCCGCAATCAATTTATCAATCAATCGGTTATTCCCAATAGTGCCAACTATAATGAGATTATTCATCAAAGAAGTGTGAGCATGGGCGACACGGGGCATTTTTCCAGAAACTTTTTGAATATCGCTGGCAAGAAATTCAACGGCTCGTTTAATCAGTACGTTTTCAGAGGTGTCGTAATAGATAGTTGCAGTTGTTGTTTTGCCGACTATTGCAAAATGATTGGTTTCCCTTTCGATCTTGTCACTTACCCTTATTTGCGAAAAAGATACATAAGATGATAGCACCAATAGTATTAAAACTGCCTTCATAAATTAGATCTCTTAAAAGTTGAAGTGAATTTCTAAAAAAAATGCGCTGACATATCGGTCAATACGGACGTTTGCCGTCAGGCCACCGTTTGCAATAATAGTATGAGGATTTTAGAATGAACGTGTAACAAATTAAACATCTATTATAATTTTTGAAACATTGGTTTAAAACCGCTTGAATACGGCTCGTATGCTATATTAAATGGTTGCTTCTGGGGCGCTTTACTTCGACCCTCTATAAAAGGTCTGTCAGATATTAATTTAAATTGC
>DASPKQ010000009.1:0-4910 GCA_035627995.1 Verrucomicrobiia bacterium
CGTGGTCAGGAATAACCAGATTCAAAAAAGGTTTTGGAGGATTTGAAGTGGATACTCCGGGAGCCTATGATATCGTATTCTCTCCGCTTTGGTATAATGTTTATAAGAACGCAAGAAAGTTTAGTCGCATCCTCCATAAACTGAAATAACGGTTGTATAAAAATAAAATGGATTACAAGATTGCTGTTTCCGGTTCCGCGGTTGATAATTGCGCTGAAGGCGCTTTTAAAAAGGCCTACGAACTTGGTAGGGAAATTGCCAAGCACAAATGCGTCCTAATTACAGGCGCTACCATTGGTATTCCTCAATGGGCAACGAGAGGCGCTAAATCAGTAGGAGGAATTTCCATTGGCCTTTCACCCGCTTCATCTAGAGCCGCTCATACCAAAACTTATCATCTTCCGACAACGTACATGGATTTGATTATCTATACCGGTTTTGATTATTCCGGCAGAAATATGCTTATGACGCGCGCTGCGGATGCCGTTATTGTTGCCTGCGGACGGATTGGAACGCTTAATGAATTTACTACCGCGTTCGAAGACAAAAAAGTAGTTGGAGTTTTGACCAACACCGGAGGAACATCGAAAGATTTGGAAATAATTCTTAAGGATGCCAAGCGCGGGAAGAAGCTAGTGGTTTTTGACGACGATCCAAAGCGCCTGGTTTCAAAAGTAATCAGAAAAATCAGTGAACGTCAGAGACAGAAACAGCAAAGACTCGTAAAGGAAACAGCTTAATGCTTTTGTTTTTAGATACAAGTGATTATAAAACGGTAAAATTCGCACTAGTGACCGAAAAAAACGTTAGAGAATTTTCCTGGAGCGCGGAAAAATCCGTATCTGAACTTTTTTCCAGCAAGCTTAGGAAGTTTATTAAGCAAAACAAAGTTAAACTTGAGCAATTAAAAAAGATTGGAGTTATAATTGGCCCTGGACAGTTCACCCAGATTCGAACTGGAATCGCTTATGCTAACGCTTTGGGTTTTTCCTTGAATATTCCAGTGGTCGGAGTCAAAAAAGACTCAGTACAAAATATTAAGCAGCTACTTAAACTGAAGGGGCAAAAGCAGATTAAACCTTTCTACGATAAGGCTCCAAATATTACCAAGGCAAAGAAGAGAAAACTGAATTTTTGACCAACTTGACAAACTTGGCCTATCGTTTAAAATGCAAATGTGATTAGAAACTCTATAAGGATATAGCCTAAAGCGGCTCTTTTTGCATATGTGCAAAAAGAGGTATTATTTTTATGTCTGAAAACAAGAATTTGGCTAACTTAAGCCTAAATTTAACCACTCTTCCTAAGCCTCGAGGCAACCGAAAGTTCTTTTCGGCCTTCCAGGAAGTTATGGAAATGCCCAATCTGATTGAAGTTCAGCTGACTTCGTATAAGTGGTTTATGGAAAAAGGGTTGAAAGAACTTTTTGGTGAAATAAACCCGATCAAAGACTTCACCGGCAAAACATTGGAACTCATTTTTGGAGATTACTATCTCGATAAGCCTAAATACGACGAAAAGACCGCGAAAGAACGAAACACAACCTTTGAAGCTCCGCTCTACGTATCAGTAAAATTATTGAATAAGGTCACAGGCAAGACCAAAACCCAGGATGTTTACTTGGGTGATTTCCCTTTGATGACCCCTCGGGGCACTTTTGTTATCAATGGAGTTGAACGCGTTGTCGTCTCTCAGCTCGTAAAATCTCCCGGAGTCTTCTTTTCCGGAGAAAGTCTTCGAGGTCGCAACTGGTACGGAGCTAAAATTATTCCTAACCGAGGCGCATGGCTCGAGTTAGACACTGACATTAATGGTGTTATCAGCGTTAAGATCGATCGTAAGCGAAGAATTCCTGTTTCGGCATTACTTCGTGTTTTTGGTTTGAGCTCTGACGATGAAATTTTGGCGGCTTTTTCCGACATCGACACTAATCCTGACATGCGCTATATCCAAAATACTTTAGATAAGGATCCATCCAAAACCGCAGATGAAGGATTTAAGGAAGTTTATAAGAGAATTCGACCTGGCGATCTGGCTACCGTAGACAACGCCCGATCTTTGATTGAAGCAATGTTCTTCCATGCAGACCGCTACGATCTTTCAGAAGTCGGACGATACAAACTCAACCAAAGAATCGGCGTAACCGGCAATCGCGAGGAAAAGATTTTAACCAAACAAGATTTAATTGATATTGTCCGCGAAGTTATCCGTCTCAACAACACCCAGGAGATGTGGGATGACATCGATCATCTTTCCAACCGCCGAGTTCGAGCAGTAGGTGAGTTGATTCAGAGCAAATTCCGTATCGGTTTGGCCCGTATGAGCAGAATTGCTAAAGATAGAATGAGCTTGGCTGATGTTGAAACCGTTACACCCGCTCAATTAATACACGTTCGTCCAATTGTTGCCGTAATTCAAGAATTTTTCTCTTCCTCTCAGCTTTCACAGTTCATGGACCAGACCAATCCTTTGGCTGAACTCGAACACAAGCGACGTCTTTCTGCTATGGGCCCAGGTGGATTGTCTCGAGAGCGCGCTGGATTCGAAGTTCGTGACGTGCACCGCTCTCACTATGGCCGACTTTGTCCGATTACAACTCCGGAAGGTCCAAACATTGGTTTAGTGGCCCATTTGGCCAGTTTTGCCCGCATTAATGAATTCGGTTTTATTGAAACTCCTTACCGAAAAGTCATTAACCAGGTTCCAAACGACGGTAAATCAGCTGCTGGATATATCTCACTGCATGAGTTGCAGGACGAGTCCGGAAAAACTGTTGTTGAGGCAGACAAAACCATTACCGATTCACAGGCTAAAACTTTAGCTGCCAATAAGAGCCTGGCCACCATCAGAGTAAAACCAGTGGTCACCAACGAAATCGAATATTTAGATGCTTATGAAGAAGAGCGATTGATTATTGCCCCCGCCTCAACTGGATTTGATGAAAAAGGACACTTCACTGAGACTCGAATCTCAGTTCGCGTTCACGGCGAACCAACCATTGCCGAAACTTCCGAAATTGACTACCTCGAAATTTCTCCTAAACAAATTATTTCTATTACTACTTCTTTGATTCCTTTCCTTGAGCACGATGATGCTAACCGTGCTTTGATGGGATCGAACATGCAACGTCAGGCAGTTTCTTGTATCAAGCCGGATTCTCCCGTAGTCGGTACAGGTGTGGAAGCCAAGGCCGCATACGATTCTGGTCAAGTTTCAATTGCTGAAAATGATGGTGTTGTGGCATCTGTCACAGGTGATAAAGTTGTAATTGCAGAAAAGAATGGCAAGAAGCGCGATTATCCGCTGCTTAAGTTCATGCGCTCAAACACTTCAACCTCTATTAACCAGAGACCAATTGTTTCTAAAGGCCAGCAAATTAAAGCGGGCGAGCCATTGGCTGACGGCGCCGCAATTGAGAATGCGGAATTGGCCTTGGGTCAGAATATGTTGGTTGCTTTCATGTCCTGGGAAGGCGGAAACTATGAAGACGCTATTTTGATTTCATCCCGCGTTGTGGAAGAGGATCGTTATTCGTCCATTCATATTGAAGATTTTAAAGTTGATGTCCGCGATACCAAACTTGGTCCGGAAATTATTACCCGCGATATTCCAAACGTCGGTGAAGAAAAGCTTAAAGATTTAGATGAGACCGGTGTTATCCGAATCGGCGCTCAAGTTAAAGCTGGAGACATCCTCGTTGGTAAAATCACTCCAAAAGGTGAAACTGATCTGACGGCCGAAGAAAAACTTTTGCGCGTAATTTTTGGTGAAAAATCGCGAGACGTTAAAGATACATCCCTTACGCTTCCTCACGGCGAATACGGAAAAGTTGTTGCCATCCGCGAATTTTCACGAGAACAGGGCGACAAACTCCCATCTGGGGTTATCCGATCGATTCAAGTATCAGTTGCCGTATTAAGAAAGATTCAGGTAGGAGATAAGATGGCCGGCCGCCATGGAAATAAAGGTGTTATTTCTCAAGTTATTCCCGTAGAAGATATGCCTTTCATGGAAGACGGCACTCCTGTTGATATTATTTTGAATCCTTTGGGTGTTGCATCCCGTATGAACATCGGACAGATTCTTGAAACCCATTTGGGATTGGCTGCCAAGAAACTCGGATATAAAGTTGCATCGCCAGCCTTGGACGGCGTACCGGAATCAGTTATTAAATCCGAACTTAAGCGTGCTGGTTTCCCAGAAGATGGCAAGGTTATTCTTTATGATGGCCGAACCGGAGAACGATTTGTAGAAAAAACCACTGTCGGCATCATTTACATGTTGAAACTCCATCACTTGGTAGACGATAAGATGCATGCTCGATCTACTGGTCCTTACTCATTGATCACTCAACAGCCCTTAGGCGGTAAAGCCCAATTCGGAGGCCAGCGTTTTGGAGAAATGGAAGTTTGGGCGCTGGAAGGCTACGGCGCTGCTCATACTTTGCAGGAAATGCTGACTATCAAATCTGACGACGTTGTTGGTCGCGCTAAAACTTATGAGTCCATTGTTAAGGGTGAACCGATTAAGAAGCCAAACGTACCAGAGTCATTCCGAGTTTTGGTTAAAGAATTACAATCACTTTGTTTGAATGTGGAATTGATTGGAGCTAAGGTCACCGAAGAGCAGGATCCAGCCGGCGAAATCAAAGAACTGGCAACCACCGATCTCAACGATCTAGGCGGAGAACCGGTTTTGGAATCGGCCGATGGCGATAAGCGCAAAAAGAAAAAAGGGAAAAAATAAAACTCACCGGGTTGAATTCAGTTGATCCGGTTATTATTTAGGCATTAAATTAATTTTCCCCATGATTCAACAAACCGAAGAATTCAAAGCAGTACGCCTCAAGCTGGCATCACCTGAGGATATTTTGAATTGGTCCTACGGCGAAGTCACAAAGCCTGAGACTA
>DASPKQ010000010.1:0-5386 GCA_035627995.1 Verrucomicrobiia bacterium
CAAGAATTTGCCATCGGGTTTCGGCTTTGGAATTGCGTTGACCCTTGCGGGCTTATTTATTATTGGCATCCAAATATTTTTATGGTTAGAAAGTGGAACGTGGACTTCTATGTCCTTGATGGATACATTGCTTTATTCTTATCAAAACTCCGCGACTGAAACACCTACTTGGTTTTTATATCCGGATTCGTGGATAGGCTTACATAAATTGTTAAATGCAATCCCTGTTAGCGGATTGTTGTTTGGCTTGGCATGGATTTGCTTTAAATCAGACTCCGTTTTTTAATCTGTAAGATGAGAATATTAATTCGCTCATTATTATTTTTACTCTGCTTTAGCTGCGTTACTCATGCGGAAGAGACGTTAACTGTAACGCGAGTAGTAGACGGAGACTCATTAAAACTTTCAAATGGCGAAATGGTCCGATTGATCGGCATTGATACGCCTGAATCTTCTATGAATTCAAAATTGAAGCGTGACCAGAAGCGCAGTGGTCAAGATGCGAAAACGATTATTCGGCTTGGCAACCGCGCAAAGAATTTTACCCGGGCATTAGTTCAAGGCCGGGAAGTGAAGCTTGAATTTGATGTGACGAAGCGTGATAAATACGGCAGACTTTTGGCGTTTGTTTATTTTCCTGTTTACGGAACCAATCGTTTATTTGTGAAAGATGGAATCATTCAAAATGTTGATGATACACCGCTACCTCTCGCGAAAAGTTTTGATGAGAATGGAACGAAGAGTGTTGTTCACGTGATGCTCAATGCATATTTGCTACAAAAAGGTTATGCGCAAGTTATGACAATCCCACCAAATGTGAAATATGAGTCAGTTATGTTAGCTTTGCAGCGCCAAGCACGCGAAAACGGTCGCGGTTTGTGGAAAAAAACAGAAATAGACCTTTGACTTAATTACCCCGTTACGCTAAAGTTCACACCCTAATAACGTTACCATGAAAAGATTACTGTTTGTAATTCTCATTTTCGTTCTGCTTTGCGAAGCTAAAACCGCAGCAGCACTGCCCATTCCTTTAGAAATTCTAGATGTTTATTCTTCCGTCACAGTACAGGACTTTAGCGTGCCGAGAGCAGATTGGATTTATATAGAAGAGCACGGGGTCTCAGCGTCCGCTTTAACTATTACTTATGATTTAGGCGCAATGTTTGGTGATCAACACGGTGAAATTCTAGTCGATCCAAATAACGGTGAAGTGATTGCGCGTGGATTTTCTCATACGCATATCGTGCCGTCGCCTTTTGCTGAAGCTTTTTCTTCATGGGGCAAGCACGTTGTTCTAAGCAAAATCGTTGTGCCGGATACAGGTTCGGAAAAAACAGAAGTCATAATCAATGTAGAAGTACTAAATAGCGATGACGGACAGGCCCTCATGCGTGTTATTCCGCAAGCTCAATGGGATAGCAATAATTTTTTACCTAATGGATATACGAGTTGGCTCGGAGTTGCACCGCCAAGCTCGCAATATGTTTATCCGTTTTACCCAAATGAAATTGTATATCTGGCTTTTGGCATCGAGCCAGGTGTCGGTATATTTGGTTCGGTTCCTGAATTTCATAATCATGATTTAATTGAAGTTAAATACTCCGTTTTTACAAGAACAGGACCGATACCGGAACTATCACAAACAATTTATTTTATAACAGGTATTGGATTTTTCTTTTTTAAAAAGTTAAGGTTTATATGAATTTCTTTGGTAAAGCAGTTCTTTTTTTATTATGTTCATTGCTCTAGAGCAGTCAGCGCTTCACTCGTTGTAGACTTTGCGGACTTTCCAGTAAATTCCAAAATAATTGATTTTAGTCAATTCAGCGGAAGCGTTGCATTTGGCACGACGCCTGTGCAAGTCGGAAGTTTAGTTAACGAGAACGTAACTTGGGTAACAGAATACAACGGCCCTTTGATTCTTGGTCTACCGAGTCCTGCTTTTTATCGCTTTGCAGATAATGGTGATTGGACAGATGGTAAGACATTCGCTGGTGTGAATGCGCAGCCTGATAACTTGATATTTTCAATGCGTTTTATATTTCATGATGGCCCGGTTAATTTTGTAGGTGGATTCATGAACTATACACCTGACCTAGAACGCATTCGTTTTAAAGAGGCACGTATAAGCGCCTTAGACGCTGAAGGGAACATTCTGGAATCTTATGATTTGATGACGGATGCACCCATTAGCACTCCTAATATGAATAATGCCGGAGAGTACCGTGGAATACAAAGAGCACAAGTCGATATCCATGCTTTTGAGCTCTCTAACGGAGTCATCGCTATAGATGATTTAACTTTTAATCGAGAGTCAAATACCGTCATTCCTGAACCAAGTTCTCTATTTCTTTTTTTGTTTGGTTTCTTATCTTCAAAGGTCCTGCCGTCTAGAAATAATTGTCATTAATCCATGCAAAGTAATAGCGATTTAGATCTCGCAGAAAAGAAGCGAAGCCAAATCGAGCGTGTTTTAAAATCAGTCGACGCCCGGAAAAAACATGCAACTGAAGCGTTTCTAGAAAGCAACCGATTTGAATTCGATGTCTGTAAGCTTCTTCTTCAAGGGACCGCAGGTGCTTTTTTTCTTTACGTTGCAGGAGCCGGTTACTTGTCAAAGCCTGGTGGTTCCGTCACATTAAATTTAATTCCACTTTTCGCTTGGGGTCTATCATTGTTAGCAGGAATTGCTCATATGCTGCAGTGGGCGCACCGTCTTCAGAGTCTCGGAGAAAACGAAATGAAGACCGCCGCTCAAATTTTAAAGGACTTAACCGAAAGCAAAGAACAACCAGAGAAAATTCTTACTGGCGTAGCTACCGAAGAGTTGGAGTATCATAAGAAAAAGGGATTCAAAAATAAGTTGAAGCAAGAAAATTTCAAATATATTGCTTTACGCGAATCTTATGACTACGTTTTGATATTTTCTCAGCTTTTTCTTTTAATTCTTGGTTGCGTTGCCGCTCTGAACTTGGGTTATCCCATCATACATTACTGGTAACGTAAGATCTTTTAACGGTCTCTTATCCGTCATGAAGTCTCCGCTCAAGTTTAATTCGTGGTTGACGATCGTATACTTGGCGTGGTATCATCTAGCATGACTGATACGAAAGACTGCTTGAGTGTGAGGCAATTTGCAGATGAGGCCGGAGTCACAAAAGCCGCGGTCTTCAAGGCAATTAAAGAAGGAAGAATAAAGGCAGAACAGGTGGATACAGTGAAACTGATACCAAAAACGGAGTTACTAAAATATGTGGCCTCTAAAAGATAAGGCCCTTTTTTTTGCTCGCCAAGTCAACGATCGTATACTTAGAAGCTCAATTTTTTTTGCTTTACAAGTTCTCGATCGCATACTTAGGAAGGACTCAATATGGATTACGTATTTGCGGTTTTTTGCGGAGTTGTCTTCTTATTAATGGCGCTTGCGCCATTGTTCAATGAGCAAGAACAACAACAGAAAAGATTCAAAAGATTGTATAGGCGGTTCGTTCTTAACAGGTTGTATGACGCTGAGAATTGGAAAACGAAAGATCCGAATTATGCTCGCGTTAAATTAGCAGTCAGCGGGAGAAAGCTCATTTTGGACCAAGATCAAATCAAAACAATGGAGAGCTCAAATGAAAAGACAACAAATCAAATACCTGCAGCCTGAAGAGATTAAAATCTTTCTCTCCACTCTGCAAAAGGACAAAACTGCGAAACGTTCTTACATGATGTGGCGGATTGCACTTAACACCGGAATGCGGCTTGGGGAATTAATTAGCCTCAATGTCGGACAAGTTGAAGGCCAGTCGGGATGCGAAGTGATTGGCAAGGGGAAAAAGATTCGGTTTATTCCGCTCAATCAGGAAATTCAAGAACATATAAAAGAATATCTAAAATGGAAGCGTTGGAAGAAAGAAGATTGCTCTTTCGATGCGCCGCTTTTTCTTTCAAGAGTTTCAAAGCGAATTACAAAACAGGCTGCAATTAATGATTTCAAGAAGTGGTCTCGAACAGCGGGTTTAAAAGGCGATTTTACTCCGCACGCTTGCAGGCATACGGCTGCTACTCAGATTTGGAAGAAAACCGGCGACCTGAAACTCATAAAAGATCTGCTCGGGCATTCTCGGATTTCTACGACGGATATTTATACACATACAACCAAGGAAGATTTGAAGAGAACCGTAGAGGCAATTTCTATCTAAATGTTTAACGCGGGAAAAGTTTCCAAACAGGTGCTTGAAGGCCGGCTGTCCTACCGAATGGCCGTCCGTCTGTTTGAGCGTTATTTAATCCTGGCCATCCTAAATAAGTTTCGTGGCAATAGAACGCAAACTGCTCGATTTCTCGGCATTCACCGAAATAGCATTCGCAATAAATTAAATGCATAAAATATTGTGCATCTATTCAGGGAGAAATAAGCTTCTTTCAAAGCTAACCGAACATATATTGTCAAATAAGGGGAGTGACTATGGACTCAGTGATACTCGATAAGTTTGCTATGTTTTTAGAAAAAGAACGTGGTTTTTGTGCTTCGACCATTCGTTTTTATAATGATGCCTTGCGTATTCTCTCGCAGCATGATGATTTGCTTTCCCTCCGCGAATATAGCCAAGTATCCAATCTGATAATCAAAACAGGAGAGACTCGAAAAGGAAAATACGCGGATTCTTGGTCTCAAAACATGAGGGCCAAAGTTGCCAGTGTTTGCGCCACTTTTTACAATTGGCTAGAACGCGAAGGAACGATTCCTGTAAACCCAATGAAAAATGGTCATGGTTTTAGGAAGAAACGTTCACCGGAGGCCAATTGGATTAAGGAGAAGGACATGCCTCACGTGATCTTTAATCCTAAATATGATTTTCAGACGATTGTGATGCTTATATTACTTTGGGACACTGGCATTAGAATTAGTGAGTTGGAAGCTTTGACAATTGGCGACGTAAACTTGGAGGAAGGGTTTGTATTTATTCGAAGTGGAAAAGGGGGATCTTCTCGAAGAGCTGTCTTTACAGATGAATGTAAGAACTATCTGAAAATGTACTTTGACATGCTTAAACTGCATTACGATTGCAGTCCTGAACAGCCCTTGTTTACCAACGAAGCTTGGCAGAAGCCTATGAAGGGAACTTTACAGAAGCAAATATTTCGAATTTGTAACCGGCCCACACCAAAAAAGCCAAAAGGAATCAAAGTGAACCCGCATGCTTTTCGTCATGCATTGGCGATACGGATGCTCAATAAAGGGGTTGCGCCTCTTCTAATTCAAAAGCAACTTGGCCATGCTAACTTGAGCCAACTTTCCACTTATACGCATGCAACCGTTGCGGATTTGCGAAAGCACATGTACTCAGCGGCATGATAGAATTATCTTATGGAAAAAGTTATATGTTCAAATTGCGGG
>DASPKQ010000011.1:0-7133 GCA_035627995.1 Verrucomicrobiia bacterium
GTTTTTTACCCGAAACATTCCATCCTTGAGACGTTGGAAAAAGTAAATGAAGAAATTTTTTATCGTTTTTGCAATTATAGTTCTGACATTGTTTGGATATTCCTGGTACAGAATTAAATCTGGGAGTAGGGAATTCCGAGAAAGATCACAGAATAATTCCCAAAACACTCAGCAACCGAGCCCTCCTTCTTCTGAAGAAAAGCCACCGGTTGTTTCTGAATCAGAACTTGCAAAGCTTAAGGCTTCGGGTAGAGTTTCTTCGGATGATAAGTATTACATAAAGAACGCCACGCCGTTTTCGAAGATTGTTTCTTTGGAAACAGGAGAAGAGTACTCGTTTAAACCAGGTGCCAACTACACTCAGGTTACAAATCTAAGCTGGTCTGGAGACGGAACTATTATTGCGCATCTTTATCGGGTGCCGGATCCAAATTATGTCGGAGTGGATATTCTTAATACTGCAACCATTTCTGACGTGTTAAATCAGAAATTCCCTAATGCTCAAAGAGTGTTGAGTGCGGCAGGTAAATTAGATTATGTTTGGCTTGATGCCAATCGGATCTTATACTATCAACTGCTGAATTATGATGAGGTTAAAAAATATTACCGAAACATGAATGTTACGGTTTACAATACCAAGAGTGAAACGTTTGAATATCCTTGGAAGACTTCTTCAGAAAATATTTATTCAGTTGAAATTTCCCCGAATAAGAATAAAATTCTTTACGTCCAGGCCGTTCTTGATCAGAGCGGAGTTACTGTGGGAAGGGAATACGTAATCACTAATCTTTCCGGAGAAGAGATTAAGCGACTTACAAATTACGACAGTCAGTGGTACAAGTAATGTTCGCGGGCTTTAGGTTAGACTACCTCTAAATTAAGGCTCTCGAGTATTATCGAGGGTTATTGTAATCGATGTAAGGGTTTAGCAATCGCGATGTGGTGGATGTAGCTCAACGGTAGAGCGCCGCTCTGTGGCAGCGGATGTTGCGGGTTCGATCCCCGTCATCCACCCCAATGAAATCCTTCTGGAAATTATTGACATAAAATATAATATTTCTGTATGAGAAAATTAGTAGTTTTAACTTTTGCTTCGCTTGATGGTGTCATGCAGGCTCCGGGTGGTAAAGGTGAAGATCCGTCCGGCAACTTTGATCTTGAAGGATGGACGGTACCTTACTTCGACGAATTTTTGGGTAATGAAATGGCTAAGCAAATGGCGCTGCCTTTTCATTTGCTGTTAGGTAGAAAGACATACGACATATTCAAACCGTACTGGTCAAAGCAAAAAGGGAGCGAAATTGATATGGCCAAGAAATATGTAGTTTCTAATGGCACTGTAAATACCGATTGGAAAGAAACTATTCAAATAAAGGGTGATGTAGTTGGGGAAATAAAAAAGTTAAAAGAGCAGGATGGACCAATGATTCAGGTTCACGGAAGCAGCCAGCTTATTCAGACATTATTGGCCAATGATTTAGTCGATGAGTTATGGTTGAAAATATTTCCCGTTACACTTGGTAAAGGTAAACGATTATTTGGTGAAGGAACTATTCCTGCTGCCTTTAAACTAATTGAATCTAAGATATCACCAAGTGGCGTGATCATTGCTTCTTACAAAAGAGACGGCGAACTCAAGTTAGGTTCTTTTACTTAAACCAAATTAATCGCCCATAGGGCGATTTTTTGTTATTATAAAGTTGAACATTAAAATTCAAAAATATGTCAAAAGGTAGTGGTGGTGGTTTGGGTTATTGTTTAGGGGTTATTGGTGCGGCCGTCTATTATATTCAGCAAGCCGACACTTTTGGTGCAGGTGTTGTTGGATTGCTTAAAGCTTTGGTCTGGCCTGCATTTGTGGTACACAAGTTGTTGGAATTTTTAAAAATGTAATGAGAGGCAATTTAACAAATAGTGGCTTAAAAAATTAGTTTAGGTTAATGTTTCTTGATAATATTAAGTCAGCGTTAAAAACTTGCCTATGAAAACAATAACAATAATAGTTCTGGTAGCCGTCGTGTTAATAGTCGGTTTTGTTTATTTAAATTCTAACAAAAAGCCGCATGAACCAACTGGTACACCCGTTGCACTCACCGCAGAGGACAGGAGCTCAGTAAATTGGGCCGATGATAATGCCAAAACTTGGGCTGCTTGGCATACCAAGGGGACTCGTTTGGTGAATGAAGGTAAACATGACGAAGCTTTATATTCTTTTCAACAAGCTCTTGTCGCGTATCCTAAAGAACTTTCTAGTACAGCTCCTGAAGCTTCCAGAAAATCATGGAAAGAAGTGCCAACTGATACCTATCTGCAGCTAGGCTATCTTTACCAAAAAATGAACAAACGCGACTTAGCTTTGTATTATTTTGAAAAATTTGATTCATACATTCCCAACAATCAATCTGTTAAGGAAGAAATCCAAAAGTTGAAACAAAAATAAAAACTCGTTCCATATTTTCCGCTAGTAATTACTATCAATTAGTGATATAATACCAATGGTAGCAAATATTTTTTTGAGAGTAGTCGAACTTAATATCAGTATTTTTTAAATTAAATTAACGAACAATCTAAACACATGAACGGTGTAATCAAGAAGAAAACCGATAAGGGTTTTGGATTCATAACTGTTGAAGGCAGTGACAAGGATTTATTCTTTCACAGCAACTCACTTGTCGACGTAACATTCGACGAGCTCAAAGAAGGCGACAAGGTCACTTTTGAGACAGAAGAGACCCAAAAAGGTTTGAACGCAAGAGACGTAAGACGAGTCTAGTCTTTTCACAAAAAATCGCCCAAAAGGCGGTTTTTTGTTATCCTTAGTTTATGACAGATAAAGACCAAGAATCCAAACCATCCAAAAGAGACATGATGACCGATGAGCAACGGGAGCGGATACGAGAAAAAGAAGTGGCGTGGAATAATAAAGTTAAAGAAGCCTCGGATTATAAGGACGCAGTCGGGAATAAAATGGATGATGGAGTCATTGAAACTGTTGCGGCTTTAAACCTGCTCGGCTTTCCAACTAACCAATCCTGCGCCGGTCATCCAGAAAAATTAATCAGCCCTTATATTGGAATAACTGAACCTGGCTACCCCGAGGAAACGTATGTTGGACAAAAAGCCGTTGAAAATGAAATCGCAATCAAATACGGAATTGGAATTGGAGATTTAAAGGGTGGTAAGAATTATCATACCGCAGCGGCCAAAGAGGCTCGTTCCATCTACTCAAAAAATGAAAAGACCCAAGAGTTTATGGAATGGCAAAATCGTTTAATGGTTTTGTGGGATAAGGCTGATCGTTTGATTGCTGAATTTAACGAGAATAGAGAAGTAGAACCCAAGATAAAATTGCGTCATAAATGGGGTCAAATCAGCATGACCGGAAATCCTGAAGATGATGATCCGTTTGACGAGACACCTCTTACGCAGGAACAACGCCAAGAGCTTCTTCCGAGAATTATTGCGGCGCAAAAAGAAATGAGAGATTTTACTGAGTTTTTAAAAAAGAAATTTTTTGAAACTCAATAATACTGTTATTCGAATTTTGCCCAAAGTGTGGCACTAAGTATCTTGAACAAAATCAGGTCTACGTACTCAAGTGTAAACGGAAATAGAATCTGTTTGTTAGTACAATTTACATTTATCAGGGCGACATTATAGTAGTTAGTATGAAAACCATATCTATACTTACTATTTTTGGCGTATTTTTGGCCGGAGTAGTATTTGCGGTTTCAACTTTTAGCATTAAAGTTGGGGCCAAAGGAACCATCTCAGAAACGGGCACGTCAGTGACCGTGCCAGTTAAGGTTGCTTGTCCAACAGGCTCCAATGTCATGGAAGCGCATTTATCCGTTTCCCAGGATAGTGCTTTCGGATTCGGTGCCATCAATCCGGTTTGTGACAACGAATCACATGAATACTTAGTAACTGTAAACTCACAAGGCGGAAGCTTTGTGAAGGGAAAAGCTCAAGCCAGTGGCTACATCCTTATCTGTGATAGCGAATTCTCAAACTGCAACTCGGTTAGCTCAGGTCGGCGCATCCAATTAAAGCAATAATGTAAAGTATAATACTCAATAATAGCACTAGCTTAAGCCGTTTAACGTTCCTAAGTCTAGTGTTTTTTGCTATGCTTAGTTAGTAAATTATGCATAAGAAATAAAAATGAAAAAATCGTTCAATTTTTTGAAAAACAAGGACTTTTGGATTATTTGTCTAAAATGGTCATTGGCTGTAATTTTTATGTGGTTCGGAACACTTAAGGTTTTCGGTTACAACCCGGTTTATGAAATTGTTGCCGGCACTTTTCCATTATTAGCCACACCTACCGGTAATTTTTTCCTTGGTTTATTTGAGACAACCATAGGATTGTTTTTGGTTATAAATATTTTTTCTAGGACAACTCATGCACTTTTAGTCCTGCATTTGCTTGGAACTTTTTTGACATTCGTGACAAATCCTTCACTTATGTTCGATCCTGTTTTTCCAATCCTTAGTTTATCGGGAGAATTTGTATTTAAGAATGCAACTTTAGCCATGAGTGGGCTAGTTATTCTAACGCATAAGAGAAATCTCTAAATTTTAAAACAAAAAGACTTTCCTATTACCATCCATAAATTAGCAAAAAGACGCTAGTAATCGCGGGCGTTTTTTGCTATCTTAATTGGGTATTAAAATCTTATGGATTATAAAGATACGGTACTACCTATTTTACGGGAGAGCAGAGAGATGTTGTTGTCGCAATGGGGAACAGCTGAGGTTGTCGCACAAAAAGATGAATCAGCTGTTAACGTAGTCACGGAATTGGATAAAAAAGTTGAAACGTTCGTCTCGGGAAAACTTAAAGCAGTTTATCCTGAGATTGAATTTGTGGGCGAGGAATTTGGAGGCAATAGATCTGCCGGCAAATTGTGGCTAATGGATCCCATAGACGGCACTGGGCATTATATCCGGGGTCTCCCTTTCTGTACTTCAATGATTGCTTTGGTGGAAAACGGCAAGGTTATTTTTTCCGCAATTTATGATTTTATTAACGATGACATGTATTGGGCGCAAAAAGGCCAGGGAGCTTATAAAAATGAGGTTGGGTTAAAGGTAAGCAGCAGATCGCTCAAGCAGAGTTACATCGGTTGGGAAACTCACCTTGATAAAGAAGAGAATTTAAAAATATTTCATGAGCTCAGAAAGCGATCTATTTTGATCAAAACCGTGGCTTCTGGTTGGGAGTATGCCATGATCGCATCTGGGAAATTAGACGCCAGAGTCGCGTTCGATCCGCATGGCAAAGATTACGATTTTGCACCCGGAGCATTATTGGTTATGGAAGCTGGGGGCAAAGTCGTAAATTTATATTCGGATCAATACGACTACAGAAATACAAATTTCATAGCAGCTAATGAAATAATATTTAAAGAACTTACAGAGGGACCCGAGGCATTGTTTCCGATTAAAGGCTTTATAAATAAGTAAAACCGCCCCTTTCGGGCGGTTTTTATAAAACTATAGGTTACCTATTACGTAATCCTTTCTATCGATATAAACACTAATTTGTGAACATGTACGAAGAACCTTGTATCAATCACACACGACCACTAACAAATGACTTTATCTCACCCAAAACCCTAGCTGAAGATTACAATAATAGTACCTGCAGAAATTTTAAAAAAAGATTATAAATGTGTCAAGCAAGAACCAGTCATATTTATTTTAGAGTTCGAAAAGTAACAGAATATCTCAAGTTTTTTACGGCTGGTATACTATGAGCCCACTGTGTTCGTGACTCGCCTGACAATAAATAGGCAGATCTTGGTTCCAAAACTAGAGTTTTAATAATTTTTGCGTTATCGATTTTTCTCAATTTAAGCGTGCTGCTTCCGGCGAGAGAAACGCCGACAATTATTCCAAAAGGATCTGCATCTTTATGCCAGGTTATCCCGGCGCCAGGCTGATACTCAGTCACTAATATTTCTTCAAAGTTGTTTGGAGGTTTTTTTGTAAATTTAGAGACATTTTCTATTAAGGGATTAAGCCAATCGGGTATAGGTATGCGATCGGTAAGTTTTTTTGTTTCAAAACTATAACCCACGCCAAAATGTATCATCCTCCTTTTGGAAGGAACACCTTGAATTACTAAATGACCTAATTCAAGAGTTTTGATTTTTTGCAACAAAAATTCCTCTTCCTTAGGACTTATGAAATTTGAAGCATAAGAAAATCCTTCCGGATAGGTAGATTCACCAAAAAGGTTCTGTTGATTTAGATTCTCCATGTTTTAAAAATAACAATCTTAAGATTAAAGATAAAGCAATTTTAGGTTTCATTCCTATAAAGAACAACGCCGCGGCAGAAAGTAAAGCCACGGCGTTTTTTAGGGTTGTTTGAGACGAATCGTCGCGATGTGATCCTTAACCTCGACATCGCCGAAGATGTTGATCCAGGCGACTAGACCCGGAGATTGGGTATTGGTCTCTGGTCGGAAGTTCTCGCGGTTGACCTCGCCAATCAAAACGAGATCGTCAATCAAGATTCCTGATGGTTCGTCGGCAACGTAGATTCTCCAGTGGTGGGGGAGATTGGCTTTGATGTGCCTGGCGTTTCCGGCGTACTTAATCCAAACTCCTTCTCTGCTGTACATTTGTTCCTCCCTATCATTTGTCCCTTGATCTTTGTCCATTAAAGTATTTTATTAAAAAAACCAATTGCTGTAAATAAAAAAACAAGAGCGCATCGTAAGAAAGAATTGGTATTCCTTCTCACGGTGCGCCCATTGGAACTCACAGGCTTCCGATGACGCCGGTGAGAAACTGCGAAAGCCCGAACGAGGCGATATGCGCCGCCTCGAGGTTCGCTTCGTGCGAGTGAGTCTCCGAGTCGTCGTTGGTGATGAAGGCAAGTCCCAGGACTTCGACTCCTTCATACAGAGCGCAGATACAGGCTTCCGGCAGCACACTCATGCCCACGGCCTTGGCTCCAGTTGAGGCCAAGAATTTCTTGTCGTACTTGCGGCCTTCAAAGAACGGTCCGCGGATCATGACGTATCCACCGGACCGAAGCACACCCGAAAAATCAGCAGAGTGTTTCCTCGCAATGTCCTGCAACACCGGACTGAGAGTATCTTCCGGCGCACAGAACTC
>DASPKQ010000012.1:0-7225 GCA_035627995.1 Verrucomicrobiia bacterium
TGGGGTGGTTAATGGAAACAGTAAAGCCACTAATCGGAGGAGGTGGAAATGGCGGCGGTGGTAATGGTGCAGGCGGGGGTGGGGGAAGCGGGGGAGGAACTATCGGCGGAGGCGGAGGTAAAGGCGCTGGTGGTGGGGGCAGAGGAGCTGGCGGAGGTTGAGGTGCGGGCGGTGGTGGTAATGGTGCAGGCGGGGGTGTAGGATTTGGATTTAGTATGTTAATGGGTAGAGTCTTACTGCTAAGAGCAATAATTGCGTAAGCTGTTACTAGAGGAGAGCCGCTTGTGTCAGATGGACTCCATTTAAAACTTCCGTTGGAAAGCTGAAGTGAATCTAAAAATGTTACCGCGTTGTTTGGAATAGTTGCTCCCGCAGCCCTTAAACCCATGATGACCCATGCGGTGGAAGCACCGTCAGCTGAGTTGGAGTAATCGAATCTGAATCCACCTGATCCGTCTTGAGTCGTGAGTAAATAATTTATTGCTGATTGAGGAACACTCCCTGTTAATTTGAGAGCAGCGACCGCCATGGCCGTTGTATTCGAATCTGATCCGATGTCAGTTGCGAATCCCCATCCTCCATCGTTGTTCTGATGATTGCGGATGTGCTGACTCACCCGATTAATTATTTCTCCGCGCTCACCGGCGGAGAAGAGTGCGAGCACCCCAAAGACATCATCATTTAATAATTGAGGATCGCCGATCTGATTCCCATCGTAAAAAGACTTAAGTCGCGAGACAAAGTTTTCGTTGCCCCAGGTTTCGGGATTTTGACCCAGAGCAGTGATTGCCAAAATTCTTTTTTCATAATCGGTGGCTGATGACGAATTAAGAGGGGAGCGTAAGTATTCTGTTCCTGAAACCTGATTCAAACTCGCCCGAGCCATAATGGACCATTCTTCATTTTGAGGTAAAGTCGAAGCAGCTGAATTTAAATCTGCTGCAGTTGCTAACTGCCACACAGCAAACGTTGCTGTAGTAAGGCCTAATACAATCGATGCGATTGTTTTTTTATTTATTTTCATGACGCTGTAATTAATAGTTTATAAAGTATGGTGCGAGGGAAGCCATGGCTTCCCTCGCACTTTATCCGCGGCTGAGTTTTTCGTACGCAGCCCAGAGTTGTCCGCGATTTGCAATCCGAACCGTAGAAGCTTCCTGACCAAAGAATTGGTTTTCGATATAGAACATCCAGCCCCATTCCGGTTTCGAATTGTCGTTGCCGAGCATCGTGATCAGCGAACTTGTCGAGTTTGGATCGGGCCTCGGATTGAGACCGTTGGCTCTCATCGCATCAACGAGCAACATGTTGTCACGCGTCGTGTATCCGTAATACCTGAGCGTAGCGCGCGTCCCGTTCGGCGCCGTCACAACATTCAGCGGTTGAGTTGATGTTGGTTGTGGCGGCAACGAAGTTGAACTTGGCGAAGTCGGAGTAATTGATTCTTCGTTACTTCCGCACGCGGCAGAAAGTCCGGCAGCAACGAGTGTTACAACGCATTCGCGTCTGGTGACTTGCATGCATCCTCCTCAAAAATAAAACCCTCTCCCAAACAGGAGAGGGTTGAATTTTTTGTCATAAATATGGCTACAAAAAAATCCGCCCACTCCTGCTCGGGAGTAGCATGATCTTGATTTGGTCTAGGTAGCCCGACTTATTTCTGATTACTCAGAACTTCACGGTTGCGGCACAGTGTGGGATTGTTAACCCAACTTCCCCTTTGCCAAATTCAGTATTCATAAATCGAAAGAGCTTAAAGACATATTAGAAAGGGTCATATTTTTTGTCAAATGGAGTCTGATAACTGGACAAGATCGCGAAAATTTGCTAAAATAATAATAGGTTAGTTTTCTAAATGGAAACAAAAACAAAGAACAACCGAATCACTCCCACAGAAGCTTAAGGATGTAAGCATTTTAAAACTTGTCTATTTCTAGCCTGGGGCATAATCATTAGGCTTAACCACCGAAGATTTGTTCTGGACCAGAAATAAAAATTGGATTTCCTAGTTCAAGCTGCCAAAATAGCAGCGTAGTGGATTAGAGAAGTTCTTCAACATGAAAACCAGGTTCTCTCGCCTGGTTTTTGTGTTTTTAAAAACAGTTTCATAAAAGAAAATTTTATCTTGTGAAACAAAGAATTCATTGGAATATAATACAATGAACCTATTAAAATAAAGGCTTTTTAAAAATCTCGGATAAACGATAAGCCTTTAAATTAAGCAGAAGGGAATATTAAGAGTATAAAAGCAAATTTATTCCTGTTTGAGGTTTCATAAAATATGATTTCGATATTGGCATAAAAAGAACTTACATATCCACAGAAAATTCTTGACTGGACTCAAGCAATTTAGGCATAATATCCTCACGAAGAAAGCATATCGCTTATCCGAGTTAGCGAAGAGAAATATAACGAAACCGAACCAAAAAACTAAAATTAATATAAAGAGAGAGAAAGAGATTAAAAGAGAGAAAAATAAACGTTAGAAGGAAAAAAGTGAAAGAAAAAACGAATAAAAATTTAGGTAACCTCGGAAACGAGGAATCCCTCTATAGGGATGAGAGAAAACCTAATCATCAGATCGATGACTCTTTTAATCAACCCGGAAAAAATGCAGACGCAGGATCCGAGCCCGCCCGGCTCGCTTCGCAAGACGAAGCGGACGGGGTTTTTATTTCGCTTGCTGAGGCTTCCAAACAAACTGGTTACCATCAAGATTATCTCGGGCAGCTAGCGCGAAGCGGAAAGCTGGAAGCAAAAAAATTTGGAAGGAATTGGGTTACAACAAAAAATGCAGTGTATAGATTTTTAGGTAAGGAGATAAAAGAAGAAGTCAAAGAAAATTCTTCATCTCCAGTTGAAAATATTTCAGTTAAACCACAAACTAAAATTTCTGAGCCGGCAAAAGAACTTAGCATTAAAATTTTTGACACTGACCAATCGGCTGGACCAAACGTTCATGAAACTTTAATCAATTACATTCCTCGATCAGAAAGAAAAAGGTTTGGAGCTGAGAGAAAAAATATTATTTCTCGATTTACTAAGACCTGGGAGCGTCAGCAGATTTCTTCCGAAGCAAGTTTACAAGAAGTTGCAAATTTAAAAAATGACGTTTCGATCTTGAAGGAAGATCGAACGGCATTAAGTGCCTTAGGTAAAAAAGTTTTTGGTCTCGAAAAGAATCTCAAAGATGCCGCCATAAAGAAAAAAGCTTTTGCTTATGCATCTTTAATTTCAACTCTTCTGATCACGGCATCAGTCATGGTGGCCGCTTCAGGAGTGATGTATCTGGCTAACGATAAATTTTTTAGAATTTCCGATCTTCTTATTAGCAACCAAAAGTTAAACGAGAAAAAAATCGCAGGTGATTCTGTTTCAGCTTTATACCTGTGGCCACCTCCAATTACTAATACTCAATTGGCACCAAGGCCAACTCCAACTCCGGCTCCAACAAACACCGGGACTCGAACCGTAACTGTTCAAGGTCCAAAGGGTGATCCCGGACCGGCAGGACCTCCGGGCCCAGTTGGACCCACAGGACCGCAAGGGCCAGCAGGTCCTCCAGGACCAGCTGGTTCTAGTGGTTCCGGATCAGCAGGAAACCCTGGATATACGGCCCCGACTGCGCCACAAAGCAGTCAGGGAACAATTGCTGCCTACACTTACTTGTCCGCTCATGAGTTTCAAACGAATAAACTGACAGTTACTGGCACTTCAACTTTGGGTAATCTATCAATCAGTGGCACTTTGTCGGCAACAGGCGGTCTTAGTCTTTCCGATACGATCACCATTACAGCAGCAACTGATATTACAACTGGTACTAATGAGGATTTAACATTGAATCCAAATGGTACAGGGGATTTGATAATAGTCGGTTTGGACTGTACCGCATTAACTAATGGTGGAGCACTAACTGCGGATGCTACTGGCAGAATCTCATGTACTAATGATGATGGAGGAGGTGGCGGAACCCTTCTTTCCTCAATCGCGGCTGCTTCCGGACCAAATTCCATACTAAATGCTGACAACGCTCAAGTATGGAACTGGGCATTAACCACTGCCGTTAAGACCGCATTTACCTTTGGCGAATCCGCTGCGTCAACAAATGGTGCAGGTTCGCAGTATATTTTGTCCGCTTCGACTTTAGCAGCTTCCACCGCTACACCTCTGTATGTCAGCAATTTAGGAAATGCTTTATCTTTTAGAGTGGATGACGTGGCTTCTGATACGACACCATTTGTAATTGATGCCACGGGAAGAGTGGGTATTGGAATTGCCGCGCCAGCAGGACCTTTAGATGTTAGAGGAATGCCAAGCGATTCTATTATTGGTCGGCAAGAATCTTCAACATCAGGTGTTTTAAATGTTTTGAATATTCATCGTGTTAGTACTGGTGCTACCGTAGATGGTTTTGGCGCAAGATTAATGTTCAATTTACAAGATAGTTCTGGTGTCTGGAGTGATTTGGCTGGTGTGGTGGGAATACGAGACGGAGCAGATAACACGGGCGCTTTAAGTTTTGAAACGAGTGTTGCTGGATCGAATACAGAAAGGATGAGAATCACGAGTGGGGGCAATATTACAATCACTCAAGGAATTCAGACTTCGGGCTCGCCTACAGCTTTGACCGTAACACCTGGTGCACATACCACTTTAGCTGCATCGACCGAAGCAACTGATATTAATTTCAATCTAGCAAGAACAGTAGAATTTGCGACAGGTGCTTTGGCCACACAACGCGCAATAAGAATCCAAGCTCCAACTTACGGTTTCGTTGCAGCCTCAACTATTACCAATGCTGCTACTTTGTCAATTTCTAACGAGCCTGCTGCGGGAAGCAATGCAACCTTTACAAATAGCTACGCTCTTTGGGTCGAATCAGGCTTAGCTCAATTCAGTGGCCGAACCATAAATACCCAGGCTAACAATACAATTATTACAGCCAACTTTACTGGATTAATTAACAAAAATGATACTAATACCAGAGCATTTTCGAGTGTGAACATCAACCCAACTTTGAGTACAGGAGCATCAAATACTACAACCACAGTTAATGTCTTAAATGTTGATACCACCAATACTTCTGTAACTGGTATTGTTACAACCAATTTAATCAGAGCTGGATATGGCGGCTCAACTCAATTTACCATATCAAGTGGAGGTGCTATAACCAGCGCGTCCCTATTTTCAGCTGGCACTCAATGTTTGCAAGCCAGTTCTTCGGGTGTCATCTCTGGTACAGGTAGTGCTTGTGGATCAGGCGGAGGAACTATCGGCGGCAGTTTGAGCGGGGGCACATCCGGTTCGGTTTTATTTGTTGGGACCGGACCGGTTCTTGCTCAGGATAACACTAATTTTTTCTGGGATGATTCCAATAATTTCTTGGGATTGGCCGATAACACGCCTTCGACGAGACTAGATGTGACCGGGCTTACGCTTAATACTGATGCAGACGGAACAGTGGGAGCGGCAAGGTTTTATACAAACATAAACAAAAATGATGCAAATATACGGACTTTCTCTGGGATCTCAATCCAACCAGATTTCAATGCTGGAGGTTCCAATGCGAACACCACCTTTAACTACCTTGATATCCGTTCCTGTAACCCTTGTGGAAGCTTAAATGGATTAACGAGGAATTTGATTTGGGCGCAAGATGGTAGCGCTGCTGATTTTATAGTTAATGATTTAGGAGAGTTATCAATCGGACGAGGTACAGCCTCTACAGGTTCAGTATTGGAATTGATTACAGCAACTGAAGCAGATCAGGGCGATCGGAATAATTCGGGTATTTACATTTCACAAGGGTCATCAAAAGAGCTTGCTATAGGTGCAAATACAACAATGTCTTATATTGAAGCCTGGGATGCTCCTTTACACCTCAATCCTGTAGGTGGCAGAGTAGTTGCTATTGGCGGTCACACGTTGAGTGCTCCGACTGCCCAGCTACATATTTTTGATGACAATAGTGCTGATACATTAGTTACCTCACTTTCATTCGAGACTACTCGTTCTGGAGGAGCTGGAGGAAATGGACTTGGGAACAGTATTGATTTTGTAATTGAAAACGCAGGTGCTGTAAGAACACAGGCTGCCAGAATTGATGTGGCATGGGATGATTCAACAAATTCAACTGAAGATGCTTCAATTCGCTTCAACACTAAGATAAATGGAACTCTTGCTGAGGCAATGAGAATCGGGACTGTTGGCGCTGCAAATGTTGGTATTGGCACTAATGCTCCCTCCAAGAAACTAACTGTCGCCGATGGAGTTATGTTCTCCAGTTTCGGGACGGATACTACTCCAGCTACTCTGGGTGGATTTGATTTCGGCGCTGCCATTAATGGTATATATGTTAATGGAAAATATGCCTACGTGACTCAAGCAGTTAATTTTGGCACGTGTAGCGGTACTACGGTCACGGGTTGTGAATTGGCAATTTTTGATATCCATAATCCTGCTTCAATTACTTCGGTTTCTGGAGTAAGTCGCGATTTGGCATTGCACCATCCAATCGTCTCAGGTAAATATCTTTTTCTTACCTCCGCTCTAAATGGCGGAACATGCAGTGGGACTACCGTCACTGGTTGTGAGTTTAGCATCTATGATATTTCTCAACCTTCTACTCCTACTGCTGTGGCTGGACTTGATTTTGGGGTTGAAGGAACTAATACTTATATTTCAGGTAAGTACGCTTATGTTGCCCATGATAACGACGCAGGGACTTGTAGCGATACAGTATTTACTGGATGTGAATTCGTTGTGGTAGACATTAGTAATCCTTCTACGCCTACCATAGTGGCGGGAGCAAATATTGGTGCTAAGGCTTATGAAGTTCATGTTCAGGGTAAATATGCATATGTAGGATCAGCTGCTGCCAATGAACTCCATATTTTTGATATATCCAAACCTGTTGGTTTACTAACAGCTGTTTCAACCTTTGATATCGGCGCAAATACTTTTGGCGGTATGTATGTTTCAGGTAAGTACCTGTATGTAACCAAGACCACTAGTGCATCAACCTGTTCCGGTACCACTATTACTGGTTGTGAGTTCGCTATAGTTGATATTTCTAGCCCCGCTGCACCTACTGGAGTGTCTGGACTAGATTTGGCGATAAGAGGCAATGATTTGTATCAGCAAGGCAAATACGTTTACGTAGGCTTGAACACAGATTCAGGAACCGGTGATGACTTTAGAATAATTGATGTTTCTAAAGTCATCA
>DASPKQ010000013.1:0-2715 GCA_035627995.1 Verrucomicrobiia bacterium
AAAGGTTCCTGCTCGATGGTAAACGAGACTCTCAATTTTTTCTTTTTAACCTCTCTTTCCTTTTCCCTGATAATATTGCGAATGATGTCGTTAATGTCAGTGGGTTGAAAATAAAGTTTAACATTGCCCTCCTCAAGCCTTGTTACTTCCAAAAGATCGTTAACGAGCGCGATCATTCGTTCATTTGAGCTGTAAAGCTTATCGATATATTCTCTTTGTTTCTTATTGAGTGGTCCTATCTTTTCCCTCTGTAAAAGTTCCAAAAGCCAACGCATTCCCGATAAAGGAGTACGCAACTGGTGAGAGGCAAGATTTATGAAATCGGATTGGACCGTCCCAAGTTTTTCTTTTTTCGAGATCTTTTTTGGCATTAAGTTTGCTTCTCAACTGGTAAATTAAAATAGAAGGTAGTGCCTTTGTTTATTTCAGAAAATAAGCCGATTTTTCCACCGTGTGCTTCAACTATACCTTTTGAAATGACCAATCCCAGTCCAGTTCCCCGCTTTTCGGAAGCCGCAGATTGTTCAAGCTGGGTAAATTTATTAAATAGTTTCTCTTGTTGATCTTCTGGAATTCCGATTCCCGAATCCGTAACCGCTATAACAATCTGATCCTTATCAAACTTATCTATATTTTTCATGCCGGGCCAGACCATCCCCAGGCTTGCTACTTTGTTAACCATATCCTCTCCGGCTTTCAAAGAGAAAACCGATACCACTATTTTACCCTGTGTCGTAAATTTGATGGCGTTAGACAAAAAGTTATTAAGAACTTGCCCAATTTTATTTTCGTCGGCAGAAACATTGGGTAATTTTTCCGTAAACTTTCCTTCGATTTCCACGCCGTTTTCAGCAGCCAGAGATTTAAATGATTGGATTTTTTGTTCTGCTAATTTTTTGATATCTGTATCTTTTTTAAGGACCTGAAACTTCCCGGCTTCCAGTTTGGCAACATCCAAAAGATCATTAACCAAATCCAACATTGATGCGGAGTTGGTAACGATCAAGTCAATAAATTCTTGATATTTTTTCTGCTCGTTTTTTATTTTTTCTTCTCGTAAAAGATTGGCAATAGAACGAATTCCCGTAAGTGGACTTCTCAATTCATGTACCATCATCGAGGTGAAATCTTCCCGCATTTTTTCCACGGCCTTTTCTTTTGTGATGTCATGGAATAACACTACTGCCCCCAAAGCTTTATTATCTGCGTCTTTAACTGGGCTGATTAAGACCCGTAAAACTTTATCCGAAATGATTAGCTGCTCTTCTACGATCAGCTTGTCGAATTTCATACTCTCTTCAATTTTTGTGCGCAAATCTACTTTGGAAGCCAACGCATCAAGAACATCAAACATCGAGGGCTGATTTTTGGTGATATGCAACATCTGCTTGGCCACTGGGTTAATGACCAAAAGTCTGTTACGGGTATCAACCATAAACACACCGTCCGCCATGGATTCGACCATGGAATTAAGTTTGCCTTTTTCCTGCGTTAAGATGTTTTCGAGTTTGGAAACGGCAGTAGAAGCTTGATTCATGATGGTATACAGAATCGTGATTTCGTCTTCCTTATACAACCCATCTTTGGTAGAAGAAACGTTAAGCAATCCTACCGGTTGATTGTTGATCACCACAGGAATATTAAAGAAGGATCTAATGGAATCTTTATTGCTTTCATCCGTTATGGTCCCTGAAATACTTTCGTCTATTTCATCCACTTTAATTTCTTTGGTTATCAAAGCACCAAAACCCGCAATCATTCGATTTTTGACCTCCTCTATGAATCTCTTGTTCACAGATTCTTCTAATACGCAATGAAAAATCACCCTCCCCTCTTCTGAAAGCAACATGTAAGAAACCGTGGAGTAAGGAAGAAGTTTTCTGAGGGACCCAGTAATAACGTCAACGATTTTTTGGACATTGAGCGAATATCCGATTCTTTCTCCCAGTTCTTTGAGAATGGAAACTTCGTACATTCGCCGCTGCATTTCACCCTCTTTCATCCGAAGGGACGCACGCATCTTGCGGTTTTCCCACCAAATAAAAAGAACGACAATCAAGGTATAGATTGCCAAAGTCCAAAGAATATAAATTGTGGAATTAGCGTCCATTAGCTTTTGTTTCGGTTTTGAACTTTCTGTTTAAGCCCTAGAAGCGGAGGCCAATCTAGAAAAACCCCAAGCAGACAATGCTAAGCCAACTAAATTAAAAACATCTTGGGTAAGAGAAATATTGGCGGAATCCGTAATGACCGAAAAATTAATAAGCATCTTCTCTATAACCGCAACTGACATAAATAAAATTCCAAAACCTAGCAGCCGCAGTGATTGGCCAATAATACCGCCATAAGCTCGGGTTGAAGCCCAAACTGTATAAAACATTCCTATGATGATTACGGTGATCAGCCCTTGTATTATTATATTCAGCTCGGCTCCGAATAGAATCATGTTTGTATTTGTTTAAATTACTTTATAGAAACTTTTATATCAGGGTATTTGGCAAAAACCGGATTTAATATATTTTTTACAATCTGTCCGGAAAGCGAAATGTATTCATCAACTAAATTTTGTAGAACAACTTGCGGATCACCGGTAATACTTTCGACTTGCCCATTATCACCCAGCTTTAGGCCGGGTACGTTTTTGGCTTTGAGCATAACAATATCCGGACCCAAAATCAGGGTCTGTTTGGCAACAATATCATTAATTAGGTTTTT
>DASPKQ010000014.1:0-2193 GCA_035627995.1 Verrucomicrobiia bacterium
AGTTCACCATTGTTGAATGATAACGATATCCGCGGAGCTAAATGGATCCTGATCAATATCAATTCTTCCGAAGGCGAGCATGAATTCACAATGGACGAAGTGGAGATCATTCAAAACCATCTGTTGAGCCAGGCAGGGGAAAACACGGATGTTATTCTTGGATTGGGTTATGATAACAATCTTGGAAGTAAGATCGGTATTACCTTAATCGCTACAGGTTTCCAGTATAAAGATCCATTTACTAAACGTGAAGCTCCGAAGCAGGAAGTAAAAACAGGAGATGATAAAATTGTAATGATACTTGGAGAACAACCCAGCCCAAAGCCGCAGGCCATCATCCCGCAAGAGCCAAAAATTGAAGATGTATTAGCACCAAAACTGATAGACGAAGAAGCCATCACGGAAATACCGATGCCGCAATTGAAAGATGCACAGATAGACCTCCATTTTGACACTGTAAATGTTGTGGAAAAAGAAGAAGAAGAGAGTGCTCCTGTTCATTTACATTTGAAGATCAAAGATGAAAAAGCACAGGCAGACGAAGAAAAGAAAGAACTCGAGAAGAAAAAACAGTGGCTGGATGAACGTTTCGAAAAACTGCGTCAATCTGTTTTAGCATCCAACAATAATCCTTCAAAAACAAATCAAAATACTTCTTCGACGTCTGCAGCGTCGGGAGGCTATCTGGCCAGACCATCCAATATTTATGCAGAGTCCAAACCTGAAGTGTCTACTTCAAAATCTGCTGAAGAACCGGTTCCGGCACCTGTAGCAAAAGTTGATGATTCGGAAATCATCGACATGCAACTGGTGATACGTAACGACATTCCGACAGCGGCGGAGACGCCAACGAGCCACCAGACTCACCCCGATAATCATCGGGAATCCACTACTCAAGCAGATGACCTGGCTTTGCCAGACGCGGCTGAGGAACAGAAAAGGCGGGCAGCCGAACGATTACAAAAGTTGCGCAACTTATCGTTCAACCTGAATGCTGCCGATCCTAACAACGAGTTTGAAACGGTTCCGGCTTACATCCGCCGCAATATGGAATTATTCAACAACAGCTCCTCGGTTGAAAATTTCTACAGCAAATACGAAGTAAAAGATGATGGTAGCGGCAAGGGTGCCACTATCAGTACCATCAATACTTTTTTGGATGGTAAAAAACCGGATTAAATAAGTCTACAGTTTACGTTTACGGTTGTCAGTTGGCGTAACTGTAAATTGTTGAACTGAAAACGGTAAACGTTTTTAGTTAGCTATCGAAACCAAAATTTTTCGTTCCAATGAAGCCACTATCCTGGATCGTTTGATTCAAGATATCGAACCACGGCTTGTGTTTTTAGTTGTTCCCTCCCGGTTTTCCGGGAGGGTTTTCTTTTAAAAAGAAAGGATATTGAAAACGGTGAATGCTTTGCCACTCTGAGCCTGCCTGTCGGCGGACAGGGTTGTCCAGGAGTGATTAAGGATAAGAATTATTATGTAGTCATCTGCAATACTACTATTAAGCTTCTGTTGTGTCACTCACTTGTACAGCAACAAGCCTGTTCGGCAATATGTATGCTACTTATATTTTAGTTTGTACACCAAAATAATAACCGAAAGAATTAATGTTATTGTATTGGCCGAAATAACAGGAATGTCTTTGATAAGAATGCCGTAGGTAAGCCACATTAATACACCGAATGTAAATACCAGGTACATCCCAAGCGATATTCCTTTTGTGTCCCTTGTTTTAATGGTTTGCCATGCCTGCGGAATAAAAGCAATGGTTGTTGCTGCAGCCGCCAAATAGCCAATAGTTTGCGTCCAATCCATGAAAGAATTTTTTGCAAATAAAATACAACTGTGGTTTCATTAAAATAAAAAAGGGACTTTAATGTCCCTTTTTATGTTTGGCTCATCTATAGATCTCTTTTCTTGTTGATACGGAAGCAGAGAAGCCATGTAGCAATAACAAGAAGAATGGTATAGATAATGTGCATGTTAGATTCGTCAACCATTTTTTTCCAGGTGTCTTCATTAGCTATCAGAAATCTCGGTATAGGAATTAACCTATCCGCCATTTCCAAAGGCATAAACCTGCCAATATCGTTCGCATACTCCCTGGAAAGTCCAACGATCATATTTTCAAGAATAATAAAGTAAAATAGAAATATAGCCAGTGCCACAAATGCTTTCCGCGTTAAA
>DASPKQ010000015.1:0-4933 GCA_035627995.1 Verrucomicrobiia bacterium
AATGATTCTCTCAGACAAAGACATCAAAAAAGCTCTCAAAGATGGACGCATAAAAATCGAACCAAGTCCGAATTTGGAAGTGCAGCTTGGTTCCTGCTCAATCGACCTTCACTTAGGGAATAAATTCCGTTTCTTCAAAAATTCAAGCTACCCCTTCATCGATCTTAAGGGAGATATCGATGTCAGTAAGATCATGGAAGAATTACAGATCGAAGATGGCCGACCATTTATAATGCAGCCTGGTTCTTTTGCTTTAGCCAATACCATTGAATCTTTAGAACTTGCCGATGACTTACTTGGACGAATCGAAGGTCGGAGTTCTTTAGGCCGATTAGGAATAATTGTTCATGGCACCGCATCGGTTTTTGATCCAGGATGGATTGGAATTCCCACCATGGAATTGGGAAACCTCGGAACAATGCCAATAGCTCTCTATCCAGGCATGAGAATCTGCTCCTTTACCTTTGAAGAAGTTTCCACACCGGTGGAAGTTCCTTACAGAAAGAAAAAGAACAACAAGTATGCCGGCCAGACTTCACCTTTGGCTTCAAAATTGTCTCAAGAGGTAAGAAAAGAAAAATAATGAATTCATACGAAATAGAAATTAAAACCCTACTGGGCAATAAGGACCAGGCTGATGCTTTGGTGGAAAGAATGAAGGCCAAAGATCCCAACTTAGTATCCGTTGGAAGCCATAAACAACTTAATCATTACTTTGAAGGTGGGGATATAAATAAGCTTAAAGAAAACCTCAAGCCGCACCTTCCGGAAGAAAAGCAGGAAATTTTTGAATCTATAATCCAAAAGGTAAAAGACTACTCAATCCGTAGCCGATGGGCAGACGGGAAAGTTATTTTTGTAATGAAAGCTTCTGTTGATGATACAACGGCAAGTAATGGCACAGCTCGAATGGAATTTGAATCGGCAGTAAATTTAACCTTAGAACAGCTTGATCAAGTTTTGCTTGATTCTGGATTTAAATATCAAGCCAAGTGGTCACGAGAACGCACCGATTATAAATTCAAAGATATGAACGTCAGTGTGGACAAAAACGCCGGCTACGGCTATTTGGCAGAATTTGAGATCGTTGAAACCGATCCTTCCAAAGCAGATGAAACTAAATCAAGACTGCGACAGACCATGAGCGAACTTGGTGTGGAAGAACTGAATCAGGATCGATTGGCGCGAATGTTCGATTTTTACAATAACAACTGGCAAGATTACTACGGGACAGAAAAAGTTTTTGTAATTCAATAATGTTCAACCACGAACCTAAAAATTACAAGTGTCCGTTTTGTAAATACGTCGAGGATAAATCACCCCACCTCGTTTATAGCGGCAAGCACCTATCAGCATTTATCTCATCTGCTCAATGGCCAAAAAATAAAGGGATTGTCATCATAATTCCTAACAAGCATTATGAAAACATTTACGATATTCCTGACCATATTCTCGAAAAAGTTCATGTTCTAGCAAAGAAGGTTGCCCTGACAATGAAAAAAACTTACAAAAGTGACGGGGTAAGCATGCGCCAGCACAATGAACCGGCAGGAAACCAAAGTATTTGGCACTA
This sequence comes from Verrucomicrobiia bacterium, assembly GCA_035627995.1. Classification (GTDB taxonomy): domain Bacteria; phylum Patescibacteriota; class Doudnabacteria; order UBA920; family O2-02-FULL-48-8; genus DASPKQ01. The sequence goes on from DASPKQ010000015.1 coordinate 1,574, forward strand.
TCATTTTCAGATAATACCAAGATATAATAAAGATGATCTTTATGTTAATCATCGAAAGAAAACTGACATTCCAGAGAAAGAAAGATTAAAATATGCACATTTAATCAAAAGGGAATTAAAATATGCAAAATAGACACCCAGAATACCAATATTTAGATTTACTTAAGGAAGTGCTTGAAAAAGGCTTTCGTAAGGTTGATCGAGGCACAGGAGATGCCTCTTATTCGCTTTTTGGAAAGCAAATCAGATTTGATTTATCAGAAAGCTTTCCACTTTTAACCACCAAACGGGTGTTCTGGAAAGGGGTCGTCGAGGAACTTTACTGGTTTATGTCAGGACAAAGCAACGTTTCTTATCTCACTAAAAAAGGCGTACACATTTGGGACGATTACCCATACAAGATTTACAAAAAGAAAGTTGAGGAAGGGAAACTTCCGGCATTAACCAAAGAGGAGTTCGTTGAGAAATTGGAAAAGGATGATCAATTTGGCAAGGAGCACGGTGAATTGCCAAGAATTTATGGCGAGCTTTGGCGCAGGTGGCCAACCAGGACTCCTGGCCGCACCGTTGATCAACTTGCCTGGGCAGTACAGGAATTAAAAGATGATCCGAATGCTCACAACTTAATTGTGAACTCCTGGAATCCAGAATATCTCTACAGTATGGCCACTTACGAGGATGCTGCCAGATATCCTATTTGCCATAATATGTACCAGTTCAATATGATAGACGGCAAATTATCCTTGCAACTCTATCAACGAAGCGCCGATATGTTCCTGGGGGTTCCATTCAACATCGCTTCATACGCACTACTGACTTTAATCCTGGCTCAAGTAACCGGTTACAAACCAGGTGAATTCGTCCACACTTTCGGTGATGTTCATATTTATGAAAACCATCTTGAACAAGTAAAGGAACAACTTTCGCGTACTCCCACAGCTTTTCCTAAAGTAGAAATCGATCCATCCGTAAAATCCATTGACGATTTCAAACCAGAACACGCAAAACTCATTGGCTATGAACCTCATGGAATGATTAAGGCTGAATTAAGCGTTTCTGGCGGTCTCTACGAAGGAAAAAAGAAAGCATAATGAAGAAACCCAAAATAATTTTAATTGCAGCAGTGGCAAAAAACGGAGTCATTGGAAACCGTAATTCTTTGCCTTGGTATATCCCTGAGGACCTGAGACGATTCAAAAAACTTACCGATGGTAAAACGGTATTAATGGGAAGAAAAACCTTTGATTCAATCATCAACCGTATCGGCAAACCTTTGCCAAACCGAAAAAATATTGTCGTAACATCTAAGCATGACCACGGTCTTCCGGATGACGTTACTGTTATTCACCATTTGCATCATGCGCTCCACCATTCCAACGAACCCGAAATTTATGTAATTGGCGGAGGTGAGGTTTATAAGCAAGCTTTTGATTCAGCGCACAAACTGCATTTAACGCACATTCATGACGAAGTCGAAGGAGATGTGACATTCCCAAACATCGATTTCAGTCAATGGAAAAAAACTTTCGAAGAGCCTTACGAAAAATTCACCTTTGCGGATTACGAAAGGATTTAAATGGACGAACTAATCAAAGATATTCAAACTCTAAAAGATCGGATGCAGGATCTGAAGGAGCATCTTTGAGTTAGGGGTCAAAAAACAAAAAATCCTGGAGCTTGAGGATGCTATGCAAGACCAGGCTTTTTGGACTGATCCGCAGGCCGCAAGGACCAAAGCCAAGGAGCTCGACAATTTAAAGAAAGATGTTTCTGGATGGCAGCGGTTAGAGTCAGAAATCAAAGATTTAGAAGGGTTATCTGAACTTGCTCAAAAGGAGTCGGATAAAGCTTTAGAGGCTGATTTAAAGGCCAAATTTGGCGTTATAAAGGGCCTGTTTGAAGAATATAGGGTAAAGACCTTTCTTTCAGAAAAATACGATAATCACGACGCGATTTTATCCATTCATGCCGGAGCAGGAGGTTTGGATGCCCAGGATTGGGCAGAAATGCTTTTGAGGATGTACCTGCGGTTTGCAGATAAACAAAAATTTAAAACAGAAATCCTGGATCAGAGTCGGGGAGCGGAAAACGGCATCAAAAGCGTGGTAGTGGAAATCAAAGGTGATTATGCATTCGGCTATCTTAAAGGGGAGGCGGGCGTACACAGATTGGTTAGACTTTCACCGTTTAATGCCACACACACTCGGGAAACATCATTCGCTCTGGTAGAAATTTTACCTGTTATCGAGCATGAGGAATTTCGTATAAATGAGAGCGAGATTGAAATAGAAGCCAAAACATCCCGGGGGCATGGCGGACAGTCAGTAAACACCACTTATTCCGCAATCAGAATGACCCACAAACCAACTGGATTAACCGTAACTATCCAAAATGAACGCAGCCAAGCACAAAATCGCGACCAAGCATTAAAAATCCTTACGGCCAAGCTTGCAGCACTGGAAGAGCAGCGAAGGAAAGAGGAAAAACTTAAAATCCGTGGAGAATTCCACAGTGCAGAATGGGGGAATCAGATCCGATCATACGTCCTACACCCATATAAAATGGTTAAAGATCACCGTACAAACTATGAAACTTCGGATGCGGAAGCAGTTTTGGATGGAGATCTTTCAGAATTTGTTAAAATATACTTAGAGCAAAACAGACCCACCCAAGCAGCGCAATCAATAGATGATGCTCTACTAAAATAAGATGATTAAATTCGATAACGTCAGCAAAACTTACGGCAGTTCCGTTGCTGCCATAAAAAACATCAACCTTGAAATTCATAAGGGCGAGTTCATTTCGCTTGTTGGACAGTCTGGAGCTGGTAAATCGACTTTACTTAGTCTCATTATCGGAGAAGAACGACCGGATACTGGGCGGATTCTGATTGATGACATTGATGTGGCCAGAATCAGGAGAACTGATATTCCATATCTGCGTAGAAAAATTGGTGTTGTTTTTCAGGACATCAAACTTTTACCAAACCGCACTGCTTTTGAAAACATCGCTTTTGCCATGGAAGTGGCTGGTGAGACAGCAGCGGTCATCAATAAAGAAGTGCCAAAGATTCTTGAGACTGTGGGACTGGAAGATAAAGCCAACTCGTTTCCGCACGAAATGTCTGGCGGAGAAAAACAGCGAATCGCTATCGCTCGTGCCTTAGCTCACAAACCTGTTTTGCTTTTAGGCGATGAACCTACAGGGAACCTAGATTCAATCAATGCCTGGGATATTATTCAGCTACTGCTTAAGATCAATAAATCTGGAACCACGGTAATTTTGGCCACGCATGCCAAAGATTTGGTTAACAGTATCAAAAAACGCGTTGTGACGATCGAAAAAGGCGAAATCATTTAT
>DASPKQ010000016.1:0-4884 GCA_035627995.1 Verrucomicrobiia bacterium
AAGCTTAACTAACCAAAACGCGATTTAATCTTTATAATAAGATTAGGTCGCGTTTTTGTTTTGAATTTATGGAACTCAATTACAACCCCATCAAAAAAGAATACTCAGAAATCCTTGAAAAGCTTAGCCAAACCACTGACCCGAAGGATTTGGAAAAACTCGGCAAACGCCAAGCTGAGCTTTTGCCTATAGTCAATTTGATTTCGGATTTGGAAAAAACAGTTACAGAAATTTCGGATCACGAAAAAATGATTGCGGAAAAATCTGATCTGTCGGACTTAGCCGCTTCGGAACTCCCTGAACTTTTGAAGAAAAAAGAACAACTTTTAAGCGCACTCAAGATCGCACTCCTTCCAAAAGACCCCTTTGACGAAAAAAATATCGTTATTGAAATCAGAGCTGGTGCCGGCGGTGACGAAGCTGGACTTTTTGCCGCTGAATTATTCCGCATGTATAGCAGATATGCAGAAAGCTTGGGGTATAAAGTTGCAATCGCCTCCTCCAGTCGGACCTCTATCGGCGGCTTTAAGGAAATCATTTTCGAAATATTCGGACGCGGCGCCTATTCTAAGTTCAAATATGAATCTGGAGTCCATAGAGTACAGAGAGTTCCCGACACGGAAAAATCCGGCAGAGTTCACACTTCAACGGTCACTGTAGCTGTTATGCCGGAAGTGGAAGAGTCAGATTTCAAGCTTGATCCGAAGGATCTTAAAATTGAAGCAACAACTTCCTCTGGTCACGGCGGTCAGTCAGTTAACACAACTTATTCAGCCATCCGAATGACTCACATTCCAACTGGAATTACGGTTTCAATGCAAGACGAACGCTCGCAGGCCCAAAACCGAGAGAAAGCCATGAACATCATGCGCGCTCGAGTTATGGCCTATGAGGAAGAAAAAAAGATGAAAGAACTCAGAGACAAACGTCGCTCGCAAATCGGCACTGGCGACCGCTCGGAAAAAATCAGAACCTACAATTTCCCTCAAGACAGAATTACGGACCATCGCGTCAATAAAAACTGGAACCAGCTCAAATCGATTCTGGAAGGTAATTTAGGACAAGTAACAGAAGTTATGATCGAAGAAGATCAAAAACGACAATTGGAAGCTCAAGCAGTATGACGATAAAAGAACTTCTCAATCTTGGAATAAACAAACTGAAGAAATCAGACAGCACTTCACCTAGCTTGGATGCCGAAGTGCTGCTTTCTTTTATTCTGAAAAAACCTAAGGAGCATCTTTATACTTATTCCGAAAAGCCAGTATCCACGGTTGACGAGTCGAGGTATTTTGCACTTTTGCAGGACCGTTCCAAATCCATCCCTATCGCCTACCTTATCGGCAAAAAGGGTTTCTATGAAGGAGAATTTATAGTAAATGAGCATGTTTTGATCCCTCAACCCAGAACAGAAAATCTTATTACTGCGATTTTGGAAGCTCTGAATGGTCGGGCAAATCTTTCGATATTAGACCTTGGTACTGGATCGGGAGCAATAATAATCAGTGTTGCCAAAAAATTAGGACCATCAAACACCTATTTTGCCAGTGATATTTCCGCAGAAGCGCTTAAGGTTGCCAAGAGGAACGCAAAAAACCATGGGGTGTCTGTGGAATTTAAGCGTGGAGATCTGTTGAAACCATGGAAGCGGCAATTTGATGTTGTTATTGCTAATCTTCCATACTTGGAAATCATGCCAACAGGCGAAGCCAAGTATGAACCTAGACTCGCACTTTTGGGCGGCAAGGAAGGATTAGAGCTCTATCATAGGCTTTTTGCACAGTTATCAGAAAATCCTCCGCAATACTTGTTTATGGAGGTTGATAACGCCAAGCAGAAAGCTAAGCTCAATAAAATTTCAGAACTCAAACTTCCCCAAACAAAAACAATAATTATCGACAAGTAGGTTAACGTAAAAAAAACCCTACTTTTAGTCGGGTTTTTTAAATCAATGTTATTCTTTCTTTTCTTTCTTTGCTTCTTTTTCAGAAGCAGCGGAAGCTTCAGTCTCGGCTTCAGGTTTGACCACACCTTCCACTTTAGTGACGTCTGCTTCAACTGGTTTTTCTTCCAAGGACTTGAGTTCTTCTTCTGATCGAGGAGGGGTGACGGTGACGATAACTTCGTCAGGATTGGCCAGTATCTTTACTTTATCTGAGGTGGAAAGGTCGGAGACGCGGATAGCATCTTCGAATGAATTCAACTTTTCAAGATTAATCTCAAATGCCGGAGGCAAGTCCATTGGCAAACATTCAACTTCAACTTCAGAAAGGTTTTTGACTAAAATTCCACCCAAAGCCTTTACGGCCGGTGCTTCACCAATAAGGTGAATCGGGACTGTTGCAGTAAGCTTCTCAGTCATGCTGACTGCGTAAAAATCAATGTGAATTGGTCGGTCGTTTAGAAAATGGTTCTGAACTTCCTGAATAAGAACCGGGAAAGTATTACCTTCCACGTTTAAGTTGACGATTGTGCTTTCTCCGGCTTCCTTAAATACTTTCTGAAATTCACGGGCGCTGACTTCAATGGTTTGAGGCTTTACATGGTGTCCGTAAAGAACCGCAGGAAGCTTGCCTTGTCGTCTTAATGTGCTGGTTTGTCGTCCAACAATCTTGCGTTGCTGGGCGTTTAAAGTAATTTGAGCCATATTATTGCTGTCGTATATTAACATTTTTGGATCGGACCGTCAACTCCCCTAAAATATAAAACCCCGGGGTAAACCCGGGGATTAAGTTTGGAGTTATTTGTGAAGGGCCTTTTTGAAGTCTCCGTCGAATTCAGCAAGAAATTCATGTGTTGCCAAGACCTCATCAGAGCTTATTGGATTGCTGTTTTTGAACTTATTAGAGTCAGACGAAGTAAGATCCGTGACCATGCCTATGGAGAAGATTTCGGGGCCATCGACAGCAATACTGAACACGACAGAACTCTTGCAGCGTTCGCAATCGGTGTGAACCAGAAGATTGGCTCCAGTGCTTACCCGCTCGTCTTTAGTATCGATGATTTTGGTTTGCTCTAGGTTATATCGGTGACCGCAAACCGGACATCGCAGGATATACGCCAACCACTCGATAATTTTTTTGAAATCAAACTTCCCCATATCGATACTTTAATTGTAGGGAGTATATAATCTGGCGTCAACCATCAAAACGCAAGGCTTTTTGCCTGGCAACAATGCTCTGGATTATGCCCAGGCTAAGCAGTGTTGTTAAAAGAGAACTCCCGCCATAGCTTAGGAGCGGCAAAGGAATTCCAGTAACCGGCATGATACCAATATTCATCCCGATATTGATGAGGATTTGAAAAAACATCATAAAAAATATTCCGAGCGCAAGATACATTCCAAAATTATCCCTAGCGGTACGGCACGCTCTTAAGATCCTTTGGAGTACCAAAAAAAATAAAACCAAAATCACTGCACTTCCCAAAAGTCCTAATTCTTCTGCGGTTGAAGCGAATATAAAGTCGGTTTGCCTTTCCGGTAAAAACTTCAGCTGCGACTGCAATCCCCTCCCAACACCCCGTCCTAGTATCCCACCGGAACCCACTGCAATGATTGATTGTAAAACATTGTACCCTTGCCCTTGCGGATCAGCGGTGGGATCAATGAAGGTAAAAACCCGTTGCTTTTGGTAATCGTGCAGTACGAAGAACCATGAAAGAATAGCAATGACGAGTCCAACCGCAATGACAGTCACAAGTTGTTTCTTTTGAATCTTGGAAAAAAAGAGCATGGCAAACCACGTGAAAAAAACAATTAGAGACGACCCTAAGTCTGGTTCTATCAAAATCAGTACAAATGGAATCGCAACATAAACAGCGGAAAGAAGAATGTACCGATAACTCTTCAATCTTTCCCCTGCCTGATCCAAGAACTTAGCCATGATAATTACGGTTCCAAGCTTGGCTAATTCGGCCGGTTGTAAGTTAAAAAAACCGAGATCAATCCATCGCACAGAACCGCGGATGTTCTCTCCAAAAAAATACACCACCAACAACAAACCTACGATCGCAAGGTAAATTAAGCCCGTCATCTTTTTTAGATTGCGATAATCAAAAAATGCCAAGGAGAACATTCCCACAATACCTGCTATCGCCACAAGTGTCTGCCGTAAAAAAAGATTCGACGAGCTTTCCAGAGTAGTTGAGTAAATCATCAATAATCCTAAAAGCAGCAGCAAAATGCTGCTGCCGAATAGAATTATGTCAAAATAGCGAAAGCTTGAGACTATTCTCATCTGTCAAAAGGTGAAACCGATCCTTGCGTTTTAAGAATATCTTTTGAAAAAATGTTGACTTCCGGACTGATTTCGGCAACCAAATTTCCAGTTACTATCCCGGGCCAACCAATTTGGAAAGATCTAAGTTCTCCGGAAACCAAATCATTAATATTAGTGTAATTAATGACCTTAAGCTCGCCGCGGTCAGTATATAATGTCGCCAGCAAGTCAACTTGAGAGATCGTGAACGGACTATTATTTTTAATGACCGCCGAAACTATAGTTTCGTTATCCTCATGAGAAACTTGGATTCTTTGCATTTCTAGGCTGAGCTGGGGGAAATTCTCAGGTTTTAATACGTACTTTGATTCAAGGACTGTAAAATCCATTTCTGAAGGAGAAAAGGTCGTGGTAAATCGCGGTAAAACTAAATATTTTTCCGAAGCAGGCAAAATAAAGCTTTCGTTGGTTGTGGAAGTAATAAGACTACCGCTGGAAGTTTTAATTTCAACACGGTAGGCCAAGTTTGGCACACCCCAATCAAGGTTTGGATTTTTAAGCTTTATATACCCTGAGTATGTGTTTTCTCCGATTGTTACAAACTCTTTTTCCAGCACTTCCAAAGGAGATCGCTCGACCTGGCCTATTAGCTGTGGTGGTTGAT
>DASPKQ010000017.1:0-6869 GCA_035627995.1 Verrucomicrobiia bacterium
TCGCGAAGATCCTTTCGCGGTCTACTAAAATATGGCCGATCAGGTTATTAGTCAACCACAAGCAAAGACACTGAGCTTTGAGAATTTTTTGCTAGAGAAGGGCTTCTTAACCAAAGATGCCCTTGTTCAAGCTCGTTCTGAAAGTCTTACTGCTCACAAGAATCTTTTTGACTACCTGGTCAGTGAAAAATATTTGACCGAAGAAGAGTTGACTCAAGCTCGCGGTCTTTTTTTTAACTTGCCGTATGTTGATTTAAGATCGAGAAAGATCAATAAGGAAGTTTTGGAAACCGTTTCCAAGGATACGATGTTGAATTATCACTTCGTTCCTTTCGAAATAGATCGAACTGTCTTAAAAGTTGCCTTAACTGATCCCACCAACCTTGCCGCATTGGGAGCTTTGGAATTTTTGTCGCAAAAAAATCGTTTCCAACTGGAACTTTATATTTGTTCCTTAGCCAGTTTCCAGGCGGTATTCAGAAAATCTGAAAATTTAAACAAAGAAGTAACCCAGGCTTTAACCGAAGTCGTAGAAAAAGAGCGCCAAGAAGAGGTTAAGCGAGCTACGGTCAGAAAAGACGTAAAGATTGAAGAGAAGCTGGTTGAAGAAGCGCCGATCTCCAAAATCGTTGACGTAGTTTTACGCCACGCTATTGAAGGACGCGCCTCAGATATTCATATTGAACCTTCGGAAGAGGATTTAAGGGTGCGGTATCGTATAGACGGAATACTACACAGCTCTTTAATCCTTCCTAAAACTGTCCACTCCGCTATCATCTCCAGAGTTAAAATTCTTTCTAATCTAAAAATCGACGAACAGCGTCTTCCCCAGGATGGGCGATTCCATATCAACCTGGAAGGCAAGCCGATCGACTTCCGTGTTTCGACCTTTCCTACTGTGATCGGCGAAAAAGTTGTGCTTCGTATTTTGGACAAGTCCACCGGTGCCCCAACCCTGGAAGAATTAGGCGTAATGGGTCGGCAGCTAGAAATGGTTCACGAAGCCATTAAAAAACCGCACGGAATGTTCCTGGTTACCGGACCTACAGGAAGTGGTAAGTCCACCACCTTGTATTCGATTTTAAGCATGCTTAACAAACCAGGAGTCAACATTGTGACTTTGGAAGATCCGGTTGAATATTTTATGGACGGGGTAAACCAGGCGCAGATTAGACCGGAAATCGGTTTAACATTCGCCTCCGGACTTAGATCCATTTTGCGGCAAGATCCAAACATCATCATGGTTGGTGAAATCCGTGACAAAGAAACAGCGGAGCTTGCGGTTAACTCAGCCTTAACTGGTCACTTGGTATTCTCCACGTTGCATACTAACAGCGCCATTGGTGCTATCCCGCGTTTAATTGATATGGGAATTGAGCCGTTCCTTTTGACTGCTTCTTTGAATATTCTCGCTGCTCAACGATTAGTCCGAAAAATTTGCGATAAGTGTAAAGTTGAAAAGAAACCCAACGTCTCCATTCGCGACGCTTTGATTAAAGAGGTTTCAAACGTTAACCCAGACGAGCTTAAAGATTTTAATATGAAAGACCCCGTCCTTTACATGGGACGAGGCTGCCCAGCCTGTGACAACTCCGGATTTAAGGGTCGTATCGGAATTTACGAAATAGTTCTAATTTCGAAAAACATCCAGGATTTGATTACATCCAGAACACCGGCAGTAAAGATTGAAGAGTATGCTATTTCCAAAGAGGGAATGCTCTTGATGCGTCAAGATGGGATGCTTAAGGCTCTGCGTGGCTACACTACTGTGGAAGAAGTCATTAGAGTTACTAAGGATTAGAAATATGCGAGACGTAGTCCTTGTCCATTCCAATGAAAAATTAGCCGACCTTTACCACAGCAAGATTAAAAAGACATTCCGAGTAAATACCGCTCATGACGGGCTCACTGCAATCAGACTGATCAAGCATGTTAAGCCGCATTTAGTCCTAACTGAGTATGACTTGCCATGGCTTTCGGGCTTAGGAGTTCTAAAGTTTGTCAGGCAGAATTCTGTGTTAGCTACCATTCCGGTCCTTGTAATAAGCCACAGAGATCCTGATCCTGAAGCCTTGGATTTCGGGGCCAGCGAATGGCTTAAAATACCCACTGTTTCCGTTGAAGATATTGCTAACCGAGTTATTTACCATTTAATGACCAATAAAATTATCAAATAGCCTATGTATAAGTCCACGGAATTAGAAATCAATAAACTGCTGATGGAGGTTTTGCAGAGCAACGCATCCGATCTTCACCTTTTGGCTGGTAAGCCACCGGTTTTGCGCGTTGACTCAAGTCTGATTGAACTCAAGAATTACGACGTGCTTTCTGGTAACGTCATAGCGGGAATGGTTGATGTTCTTCTTGATTCAGACGAAAAGCGCAAAGCTTTCAGAGATGAAAAAGAATTAGATTTTTCTTTCGCTTTTAAGGATAATGTTCGGTTTCGCGTTAACGCTTATTACCAAAAAGGCTATGTGGCAGCAGCGCTTCGCGTGGTACCGAATAAGATCAAGACTTTAGAAGAATTAAGTTTGCCAACGCAGCTTAAGGAATTCACAAAGCATCCACAAGGATTACTTTTGGTTTGCGGACCCACAGGTCACGGAAAGTCCACCACCTTGGCTTCCTTAATTGATCTTATTAACCACACTTATGCCCATAACATAGTCACGATTGAAGATCCGATTGAATTCGTTTACACGCAAGATCGAAGCTTGATCAACCAAAGAGAAGTCGGCCAAGACACGAAATCTTTTGCCCGAGCCTTGCGTTCTGTTCTTCGTGAAGACGCCAATGTGGTATTGGTCGGTGAAATGCGAGATCTTGAATCTATTTCTACAACCATTACAGTAGCTGAAACCGGTCATTTGGTGTTTGCCACATTGCACACCAATGACGCGGCCCAGAGTATTGATCGTATCATCGACGTTTTCCCAGCCTACCAACAAAATCAGGTCCGATTGCAGCTATCCAACATTCTGCTTGGCATTCTATCCCAAAGGTTATTGCCAAAAGTGGGTGGGGGACGGGTTCCTGCCTTAGAAATTCTGACCATGAACACCGCAGTTTCCAACATCATCCGAGAAGGTAAAACTCACCAGCTACCGAACGTCATCCATACCAGCACTTCCAGCGGAATGATTTCAATGGACCGTTATCTGGCCGAGTTAGTCCGGTCAAGCCAAGTATCGCTTGAGGAGGCTCAAAGATTTGTCACCGACTTAAGTTTGTTCGAATCACTAATTAAAAGGTAGTAATCATGGAATATTCATACCAAGCTCGAGATGCACAAGGAGCGTTAAGAACCGGCACGGTTGAAGCTGCTACTGTTGGTAATGCTTCTGAAATTTTGCATCAGCACGGACTAATAATCATCAAAATCCTTCCGGTTACAAAAACCGATATTCTTGAAAATATTGCGTTATTTAACCGTGTGCCAATGAAGGAGATTGTGCTTTTCTCAAGACAGTTGGCGACCTTAATCAACGCCAAGGTTCCGATTGTTCAAGCGTTAAAGATTTTGGAGCTACAGGTTTCTTCCAAACGGTTGAGACAAATTATTTCTGAAGTTGCTGTTAAAGTCGAGTCAGGGGACAGCTTGTCCGTGGCTATCACTAACTACCCGCAGGTATTTTCCGGTTTATATATCAACCTGGTCCACGCTGGCGAATTATCCGGTACTCTCGACGAGTCGCTGCTTTATTTGGCCAACCAAGTGGAAAAAGATTACGATCTTAGATCTAAAGTTATCGGAGCTTTAACCTATCCGTTGTTTATTGTTGTGGCGTTGGTTATCGTCGGTATCTTAATGTTCATTTATGTTCTTCCACCGATGGTCGAAATTCTTCAAGAATCTTCGGTTGATCTTCCGTTTACCACAAAAATCCTCATTACTGTCACTAACTTTATCCAGAATTTCTGGTGGATCGTTATCCTGATGGCTTTGGGATCTATCGTCGGCTTCCGTTATTACATCCATACATTTGGTGGTAGGTATTTTATTGATTGGCTAATAATCCGTATACCGGTTTTTGGAAAATTGGTCAGAAGCATTTACATGGCACGCTTTGCCCGTAACTTAGCAACGCTTGTTGCCGGTGGAATTCCAATTGTGAAGGCTTTAGACGCCGTTGCTGACATTGTGGGTAACTATGTATACCGCGATATCATTTTTGACGCCTCTCACCAGGTGCAAAACGGGAAAAGCATTGCCTTAGCTTTTGTTGATAAAGAGGAGTTTCCGCCCATTGTGTCCCAAATGGTGCAAATAGGGGAAAGTACTGGTAAATTGCAGGAAATATTGGAAAAATTGGCTTCTTTTTACGAAAAAGAGGTGGATGCGGTAATTAAGGTTTTGACCACTTTGATTGAACCACTGATTATGATGTTATTGGGTCTTGCGGTAGCAGTTATGGTTGCTGGAATTTTGCTGCCGATATATAATTTAGCTAGTGCAGCATAGGACGAAATGACACAAAAATTAATCAAGAGAATAACAGGTTAACGAAAAGGAGACGGCTTTAAAGGCGCCTTGTTTCCTTTTGGTTAACTAAGTTTTTTCTCCTGTACGGAGAGGGGGTGAAATAATGCAAAAATTATTAAAACGCAATGCCCGAGGTTTTACCTTGATCGAACTTTTGGTGGTTATCGCCATCATTGGTGTTTTGGCAGCTGTGGTATTGGTTTCTTTGAACTCAGCACGAAGCAAATCTCGTGATGCAAAGCGTGTTGCTGATACCCGACAGATCATGACAGCTTTGGAACTCTACTTTAATGACAACGGTGGCTACCCACCAGCGTCAGGTGGAGCACCACATCCTACTCAAGATCCAGCAGGTGGAGCAGCCCCGGCAACTCAGGAATTCCGAGACTATCTCGCGACTTACCCAAATTACCCGACACCAAGCGGTCCAGCTCCGTGTGCTGATAACACAGCTTACACTTACACTCGACCGACCACATCAACGTTCACAATCGCATTCTGTTTGGAAAACCCAACAGGCGGATTGTCAGCCGGTGATCGATCTGCTTCTGAAGCAGGTTTACAATAAACCTCTAATTGCTATTGTAAAAAAACGTCTGCCACAGGTTAATTCCTGTGGCATTTCGTTTTTTGATGGGGCCAGGGTTTAAAAGAAGCAATTTTATAACTTTTTTGATATAATAGAGATACACTTCAAACGGATAAAGAAACAAACATTGAATGATTAAATTATTGTCTAATCAGAAATCCAGGAGAAATTTTGGATTTACCATGATCGAACTGCTGGTAGTTGTGGCTATTATTGGCATGCTAGTTTCGGTTATAATGGTTTCCTTTGATAACTCCAGAAGAAGGTCACGGGATGCGCGCCGACTTTCTGATATGAATCAGATCAAAAGTGGACTAGATCTTTACTTCCTGCACGGAGCCGGTTACCCGCCTACTTCATCGTGGGTTGCTGGAAGCCTTTTAGTTTGCAATGGAGTCCAGATGTTAAGGATCCCTCAAGATATACTCTCAGGCTTTTCTTATATTTACGTTGAGGGTGGAACCACTTCTCCTAGCCCGTGTGGCGGTAATGCACATAGCAATTATTATGTTCAGTTTGCGACAGAAGGGGAGACTCACCTGGGTCCCCCCGGTACTTATTACATGCATCCTGGTGGTATTTCATCCACAGCGCCATTCTAACTTTAACCGTTCTTAAACCGGAACGGTTTTTGGTATGAACAATCATGAATAGCTATTTATCCAAAGTAAAATTATTTATTCAAAGACATCCATTAGCAATGATCGTTCTTTTGGCGATTATTTTAAGAGTTTGTAAATTAAGGTACGCATATTACGGTACGATCAATGAATTGGCGCGCGACCTTAATGTCGTTTACGATATTTTGGTTTACCATAAAATCCCCCTGCTCGGTCCGTCTGCGTCCTTGGGCGGATTTTACTTCGGGGCATTTTACTATTATCTAATGGTCCCATTTGTCTGGATAAGCAATTTTTTTGCCTGGGGCGCAGTGGCATTAAGCGGAATATTTTCCGTGCTGCAGGTAATAGCCATGTACCATTTGCTCAAGCTTTGGTTTAATAACGAAAAAATGGGATTGCTAGGAGCATTGATTACAGCAGTTTGCTTGTTTGATGTACAGAACTCTTATTACATATCTAATCCCAACTTGTTGCCATTTTTCGTTATAGTGTTTCTATACGGAGTCACCAGAGTTCTTCAGCACACTGACAATTGGAAGACCAATGTTTCGACGGGCCTGGCCTTTGGCATGGCTACTCAGCTTCACGCAACAGCACTATTGATATTACCCATATTGGTTTTAATCTGTATTGTGATTTATCGGCAGAAAATTAATTATTTACGTTTGTGGCCGGGTATTGTTGCCTTTGCGGTGACTTTCATTCCTTATTTTGTTTATGAAGCGACACATAGATTCGTTAATACTACAGGGATCATTAAACTCGGCGGCAATCATTTAGGTTTACCCATAAAGCTAACGTCTATAGAGGCGCTGATAGTTTTTTGGAATAGTATTTTCTTTTTTAAAAGCGACTACTTTAATTTATTTTTAACCAACAATATTGCTTATTTAATTTTGCTTTCGGCCTTAGTTCTATTCGGTTTAGCTTTGCTTATAAGTTATAGAAAAAAGGAATCAATTTTAGTTCCCATAATAAGCAGGGAAGGAAAAATTCTCTTAGCCAGCTGGTTTATCGTAACTACGATTGTAATGCTCTTATATCAAGCAGTCCTCCCGGAATATTATTTTTTGATTTTCTGGCCATTGCCAGTTATTGTCTTTGTCTGGTTTACCTATTTTGTTATTACTAATTTTAGAAAGCTAGGTCAGGTATTTATAACTTTGTATCT
>DASPKQ010000018.1:0-3907 GCA_035627995.1 Verrucomicrobiia bacterium
GGAAAGATGATTCCATTAAATGGTCCTACGAATTTTTGACTAGTCCAGAGTGGTTGGGGATCAACAATGAAAAACTTGCAGTTACTGTTTTTGCCGGAGATAATGATGCTCCTAAGGATGAAGAATCAGTGGAAATTTGGAAGAGTCTTGGAATTCCTCAGGAACGTATTGCATATTTAGGAAAAGACGATAACTGGTGGGGTCCACCCGGAAGTTCTGGCCCATGCGGACCAGACACAGAAATTTTTTATTGGACTGGCTCGGATCCAGCTCCAACTAATTTTGATCCATCTAATAAACAATGGGTGGAGATTTGGAATAATGTCTTTATGCAGTATGAGAAAACTGCCGAAGGAAAATTTATTCCGTTGAAACAAAAAAATGTCGATACTGGAATGGGCTTTGAAAGAATTGTTTCAGTCCTTCAAAATAAATCTATATATGAAACAGATTTATTCCAACCGATCTTAGAGCGGGTCAGACTATTAGTTCCAAATATTGATACCAAAGCCGAAAGGATTATTGCCGATCACATCAAAGCCTCAATGTTTATGATCGCAGACGGTGTGATTCCGTCCAACAAAGACCGAGGTTATATTTTACGAAGGTTAATAAGACGTGCTATCACTTATGTTAAAAAGGCAGGCGTTGATGATACAGTTGGCCACCTCATAGGTGAAGAGATCGTAAAAATTTACGGTGACATTTATTCTGAATTGAAGAACGAACAAATTTTTAAAGAATTAACCAATGAAGAAAAAAAGTTTAGACAAACTTTGGCTAAGGGGTTAAAGATTTTGGAATCTAAACCAGATGTTACCGGTAAAGAAGCATTTGATCTGTTTCAGACTTACGGCTTTCCATTTGAGTTAACGATGGAATTAGGAAAAGTTTCCAATCCTTTGGAGTTTGAAATGGAATTTAAGCGTCACCAGGATTTGTCCCGAACTGCTTCAGCCGGACAGTTTAAGGGAGGTTTAGCATCACATTCCGATAAGGTCGTTCGATTACACACTGCGACCCATCTCATGAACGCGGCGCTAAGAAGGGTATTAGGCGAGCACGTTTATCAAAAAGGTAGTAATATAACAGAAGAGAGAACAAGGTTTGATTTTACTCACGATCAGAAACTAACAGACGAAGAAAAGCAGCAAATTGAAGGAATGGTCAATAATTGGATTTTGGCTGACCTTCCGGTGAAAAAAGAAGTTATGTCTTTAGAAGACGCCAGAAAATTAGGAGCCATTGGAGTTTTTGGTGAAAAGTATTCAGACATGGTTTCAATTTACACCATTTTGGATCCAAAATCAGGCGAAGTTATTTCAAGAGAATTCTGCGGCGGCCCACATGTTGAACATACTGGCGTCGTGGGCCGATTCAAAATTCAGAAGGAAGAAGCAGTGTCAGCTGGAGTCAGAAGAATTAAAGCCCAGGTGGAATAATGTCCGCCGTAACATTCCAGGTAGCCGTTAAGGCATTGCATTATAAAGAGGGAAAGCTCCTTTTGATAAAAGACGACAAAGGTGACTGGGATTTACCAGGTGGACGAATTGGTTATGGAGAGAGTTTGCAGCAAGCTTTACAACGAGAGTGTTTTGAGGAGATTGGCGTGCAGTGCAAGATCACAGATGAGCGTCCTAAATATGTTTGGCCCGCTTTGAATAAGAGTGGCACCTGGCGAATTAATGTCTGTTACACCGTTGAACTGGACAGCATTGAATTTAAACCTTCAGAAGAAAACGTGGAATATGGATACTTCAGCATCAACGAAGCCAAGCAACTTAATTTATGTTTACATTTAAAACAATTAAGCGAAATTAAATGATCGAATTAGAAAAAATTTCCGGTCTGCCAATGGCCATTAGCGATGATTATACTCTTAAATTCCATAAACCTTTAGCAGATATCAAACCAGCAACCAGGGTTTTTAAAGATATGGTTCCGGTGCTTATGGATCCAACTGCTAAATCCAATCTTGATATTGTGTACTTCATGTATCGGGACATACATTTCCCTGACCATGAACAAATGCTGCGCCAGGCAAATATCCGATATGACATCACAGTAATTCCTCCAGGTAAAATTGGTCAGGAATATAACAAGACCATTGGCCATTATCATCCGGTCAAAGAAAAAACCATGTTTGCTTATCCAGAACTTTATGAAGTCCTCAATGGCAACGTTTTGTTTCTCATTCAGAAAATGGACGCGCAGTATAAAGAGTTGGTTACAGTTTTAGCTTTTGAAGCAAAAGCCGGAGATAAAATCATTTACCCTCCAAACTATGGACACATAATGGTTAACGTGGGGGATGATGTGGTAGTTACAGCCAACTGGGTCGCTAATGGTTTTGAAAGCTTGTATAAACCCATTGCTGACGCCCATGGAATGTCATATTACGTAGTGGCAGATAGTGACTCGGAAAGGAAATATCACTTCGTTCCAAACCCTCATTACAAAAACCATCCTCAGGTGAGAATGATAACTAAGCGTAATCTGACCAATTTTCCTATAATGCATGATTCAAGCCCGACCTATATTGCCGGTACGGCCAATCCAAAGAATTTAGAATTTTTAAGTTATCCGGAAAAATACGCAGTGGAACTTTCTTCGATCACGTCATAAACTTTGTCTTAGGAAGCAGTTTGTTGTAGAATTACATTTACTATGGCTACAATCATCAAGCTAGATAAAAACGAGGAAATTGCGCAAGTAATTCAGCGAATCAAAAATCTTCGCGAAAGAGATGTTGTTTTTGAGGTGGATAAAGGCTCAGTGATTTTGACCAATTCTGCCAATCTTCGGCTGATGCGCAAAACTGCAGAAGTGCTTGGAAAGAATATCCAGCTTAAGACTGACGACGAAATGGGCCAGGTTTTGGCAAATAAGGCTGGTTTACCTTTGTTTGGTCAAAAACAGGCTAAGGTGCCAAAAACGGTTCGTCCGGTAAGCAAGCAGCCAGCAACAAAAACTTCAAAGCCTAGATTTTCAGATATTAAAGCCAAGAGTCGCGTTAAACCCGCGCCCGCCGCTCAACAAGTTTCTGATGAAGAAGTAGAGTTTACCCAGCCTGATTTGCAGGATGATATAGTTGTTCCGATGCCTAATCCTCCGGCCTCAATTAAAAAAGCCACTGTAACGCCTCGTCCAGTTATTCCGCCGGTCACAATTCCGAGATCCACACCAGGACCAAAAGCTTCAACCCCAAGTCGATGGAAATTCGGACGCGATTATTCTAAAGTGTTTATTCTGACAGCCATAATTCTTGTAGTCGCAGTATTCGGACTGGCCGTGCTTTTGCCTAAGGCCGAGATAACCGTTTATGCCAGATCAGAACCAGTAACACGTGACTTGGAAATTAGCGTAGACAGAAACGCCAAAGGAATTGATCATACAAAATTGATTATTCCCGGCGAAGTTATTACTAAAGAACTTTCTCACACTAAAACCTTCCAAACTTCTGGAATAAAAAAGGTAGGCGAGAAGGCCACAGGCTCAGTGGTAATTTACAATTTTACTAAGAATACACTGACTCTAAGGGCTTCAACCACAACGCTCTTGATTAACGGTAAAAAATATTTCTTTACACGGGATGCAACTGGAATTCGTCCTACTGCCACAATTGGGTCAGGGAATGACCAGGAAGTAGACAGGACAAGTTTGACTGCTCCGGTACCTATTATCGCTGATCAGGCCGGGGAAGAGTACAATCTGCCTGTGAATCAGAAGATTCAAATTCAAAATACCGCCTTGGGCGACAATCCAAGCGTTTATGCAATGAACGAAGTTGCATTTACCGGAGGCAGTGCTAAGAATGTCCCAATCCTTTCTCAAGCCGATATTGACCGGGCAACGCAACAAATGACCGACGAACTGGCTACTATAGCTGAAGACGAAGTCAGTACAG
>DASPKQ010000019.1:0-7415 GCA_035627995.1 Verrucomicrobiia bacterium
TGCTGGACTATCCAAGAATAATCGATTAAACAAGAAACTGCCTAGCAACGAACCAATTTGGAAATAAAAGCTATTCTTGCTTGGATCGTAGTTTACGTTAAACATGGTGCTGATAGCACTACCTAAGTGTTTGTCAATAAAGCCAGCAGGATTATCTATAAAGGATCTGGCTTGATCAAAACTGGAAGCACGCCAAGTTCCTCCAGCCGCAGCACATGCTTGTGGGCTACCGTTAGGGTTGGATCCGGAGGTAGCTTCTCCCGAGAGCTCACAAGTTCCACCTAAAGCTCTACCTGCCTTAAGCCCATTACC
The DNA here is from genome assembly GCA_035627995.1 of Verrucomicrobiia bacterium. Lineage (GTDB taxonomy): Bacteria > Patescibacteriota > Doudnabacteria > UBA920 > O2-02-FULL-48-8 > DASPKQ01. The sequence goes on from DASPKQ010000019.1 coordinate 313, forward strand.
CACTATGACCTCTAATTGGGCGGCGGTTGTGGAATTGGCTTGAAATCCTCCAAATTGCCCCGAAAGATGTCTCTCGGTATAGGAAGGGTGATTTAAATAATACGATTGAGCTGATCTATAATAATTAGCCGCTGAATAATTTTGCGGTTGATTGAGGAAATCATTAGGTACTCCTCCGACCTGTATATAGTGATCATAAATTGCTTGCCTTAACTGAGGTATCACAGCATTGTTGGGCGCGGGTTGCCCGGGCAGTCCCGTATTCTGACCCGTTATATACGCTGAGTTGAGCAGATCATAAATTCGTTGCAGATCAGGGTCTTGAACCTTATCACGGATGTAGTTGGTTAAATAGTAATTCGAAAGTATTTGATCGTAATACAAATAATTCCTTATTTTATATTTTTCCACTAGTCTGTTTATAAATCTTGTAAGGAATTGGTTAACAAATCTTGTTGCGAATGTAATTACTAATCCACGGGCAATTTCCTTCAGTTCGTCGGCGATATTAACCATGGTAATAGTTGGCCAAGTTGCTTCAGCTTTTTTTGGAATTAAAAGTACGGTACCAATAAATAAAATATTAGAGGCTATTAATACCGCCACCAATGTTCCCGCAATTATTTTTGAATAGCTGGCAAATATATTTGTCATGTTGGCAAATTATAAATTTGTTTTAATCTTTTTGTTTCTATTTCGATTCGATCCATCAAAACCATAAAGGCCTGAGTGTCATCGAACCATTTGTTGCCTTGGGGATTAAATTCATCTCCGAGCGCTGCATCATCTGGAATAAAAACTATCCTTTGTAATAATGTAAAATAAGCAATGGTATATTTGTGGAGTGCTACAAATTCTCTAGGAACTTCGATTCGCTTTAATTCTAAAATTGTATTTGCTGCTTTGTCTTTAATCTCATTCAACGTTTGTACATTGTTTGAGTTCATGGCGTTCGCGATATACGCCGCTTTATCCTTTGTAAAATATTTAGTCACCGCTTTTTCGGAAGCCAATAAGTAATTTGTTAGAGCTTCAACTGAATTTTCGTTTGTAATTCTTAATTCAGAGTCCGCCACTAATTCTATTATTACGTTGTTAGGGTTAAGGGATGTGGCCAAATCCTTTTTTACATCCTCACCAAACAACAAACTTTCTCCAAAAATTTCTTCATCGCTTTCTGCTTGCTGAAAAGTGACTGATCCAGGTTTAGAAGGATCAAAGCCATTTGCAACGTCTTCCCCATCGTTACGGTCATTATCATTCGAATCAGGGTCATTGGGATCTGTTTTATAATAAAATTCCTGTCCATTATTTAACTTATCAGAATCTGGATCATTCTCGGTTTTACAAGTTTCCTTATCGCAAACACTTGTACCAAAATGATCATAGTACCACCAACCTGGCAAATCAGTGGCCATAGCCTGAGGTGTTTGAGCCTGCTGGGAATTATTATTTTTACTTTGATTAAATAAAATTACTGCTGTGCCTATAACAAAAACAACCGCCAGAACTATAATAGAGGCGGGTTTAAAATATGGCTGATATTGAACCATCCAACTTGGGTTGGATGAAGTTTGTTTTTCTTTTTTGTTTTGTGTGTTTGTCGCCATCTAAGTTAAGGCAAAAAGAAAGCATGGCCTAAAAAAACCATGGAATTCCTGCGGCATTGGCCAAATTCTCTCGGCTTATTGCGTTTTTGTTTCAAGGACTTAACTAACTTAATTAAATTATAGCACACTTTTTGGTAATTGGCAAGCGTTATCGACATTTTATCTAGAGACAATCAACATACAGAAGATTAAATATGTGAAATAAACCATAAAAACTGAATAGTGACTGTAATTTTTTCTATAAATCAAATAGGAGGTAACAACAGCTGCAAAAAAGGAGAAAAATAATAATTCTCTATTTTGAAGTATAAGTGGCACTAGCATATAAGCAGTCACAGCGAGAGTTGCAATCAAGGATTTACTTTTTCTCATGTCTAAGAAATTTGCCAAAGTTTGAACACCACCGGTTGCATCCCCTTCCCGATCTTTTATGTCCTTTACATTTCCCCATAGAGTGAAGAATGACAATACAGCCAAAATTATTTCATTAGGAAACTGTTCAATGGATTTAGAATAGTTCACAAAGAAAAAGCCCATAACCATCATCGCAAGAGTCGCAATTCCAATTAAAAATGTTGCTAGAAACGGAATGCGTTTTAATCTAAGTGGTTCGGCGGAATAGATATAACTTACAGCCAACGCCACCACGATCATATAAAAAGCAATTGGTCCGGTAAGTGATGCGCCAATTAAGGCGAGAAGTAAAAATACTAAATTATAATTTTTTAATTCTTCCGGTGTAAGAACTTTCTGAACCAAAGGTCGCTCTGTATTGCTTACCTTATCAATTTCAAAATCAGAAATATCATTTACACCCATGGCAAACATGTAGGCAAAGTAGCATGACAAAAACATAACCAATACCGATAAACAAAAAACCCAATCATAGTTAATACCAATTACGCTAGAAGCAAGAAGCAAGCCAATTAGAATGTTTAGATAATAATGAGTAATTCCAAACAGACGTACGTTGGCAACAACTGCCAGAAATTTTTTCTTGTCGTATGCAATCCCCCACAGAGCAATCAAGATAACTAAAAGTAAAAAGAAAATTTTTGAAAATAGTACTGCCTGCAGATATTCCATGAAATAAGAATGCGAATAAGTTAGCTCTGGCAGAATAACATTCAGACGGTGGACAGAATTATTGGCAGCATCAATAAAAAAATTAACAACCGATAATCTTGTTTCGGAAGCGCCATACGCATGGATAAGATCGTAAAACCACTTAAAGAGGCTGGGCACAGCTCCCCAAGCAAAAAGTGCAAGACAACTGATTAACGCTGCCGTCCCTGTCAGAATATTTTTTTTGGTTTTCAAATGAACATAATAACCGCAAGCCAAAACTACAAGCGGGATAACAATCCTTTGTCCAACACTCATGGGAGAAAACTGGCTAAACCAAGTCAAAAAGACCCGGAACATATTAGAAGGCGTTTCATAAATATATCCCAAACGCTGGCCATCACCCTGGAAAAGCAATAAATCGATAATGGCAGTGAGCCAAATTAAAAGGAAAACAAACATTACGTACTTAGACGCTTTCTCAATTTTTTCAAAAGTGAATAAATAAATAACAATCACCAAACTTAAATATGTTCCGGCGTACCATAACAGAATATGCAACATATACTGAACATCCGATAACAAAACTCCTCTTATATTGTCATTAGCAATGTTTTCCAGTAGGACTCTGGTCAGCACGAGACCAAAAAAAGCCGCAATCCAGTTATAAAAGCTGGCGTGCGCCTTTTCTATTCTCTCGATTAAAATTTTCATGTTTGTTTACTTAAGTAACTTTTGCTTTCTATATGTGGTTACCGAATGCTCGGTAAGCTGTTCTATGGGTGCCCAATCATCAGTAAAAACCTTCTTGGAAGAATCATAAACTATTTTTTTTGTATGGGAAAGCCCCTGCTTTATTTCGGCCAATTCCCAAGGGAGGGATTGATTTAGGTTGAAGTCCAAAGGCTGCTTGCTTGCCGTAATCATATAACTTGAGCCTCGCCCCGCCAAAAAATCTGTGAGATATACATTTTCGAAAACTGCAGCCTGGGTGTTGGCCATAAGCTCTAACAGTTTATTTTTGTTTGAAGAAGCGTGGACATTAATGGCTACTATTCCCTGTTCATTTAAGCGATCGGAAACCAATTCCCAAAATTCACGCGTGGTGAATGTCCAGGGAATATAAAGTTCATTTTGGAAAACATCGACCATGATGACATCGTATTTTTTCTCATTTTGATTTAGGAAACTCCGCCCATCGTCAATAAAAACGTTCAATTTCAAATTAGAGAGATCAAAATACTCATTAGCAACCTCGACTGTTTCCTCATCAATTTCTACTGCGTCCACTTCAACCTGATCGCCAAAAAAATAATTTAGCTGCCTGGGCATGGTTGCCCCTGCGAGGCCCACTATTAAAACTTTTTTATCGCTTTCGGGAGAAATCATAAGCGGCAAAAAATTAAAGTAATCATAAAAACCTCCGGTCAAAATGCTACCATCACGTTTGTAAACCGATTCCAAACTCAATCCTTCGTTAAAAACCATGTATCGGTTTGAATCCTTATCCTCCACCACTTTGATATGATGGTAGGGAGATTCTCTCTGATGAATGACTTGATAGGCTAAGGTTGGTTCAGGTAAGGCATTTACCAAAGTTGCAGCAATCAAAACCACAACAATGGCAACAAACTTCTTTATTGAGGCAAACATCAAACCTATGGCCAACAAGATTCCACCCATAATAAAAATTGAAGTGGTGGTACCCACCTGTGGCAGTAACCAAAATGTAGGAATAATAGTTCCTAAAATGCTGCCCAGGGTAGATACGGCAAAAACAATGCCAGTTGATTCACCTACTCTATTGATACTTAGATTATAAATCTTAACCATCAAAGGACTGGTCATGCCCAAAAAAATCAAAGGAATGCCAAAAAGAAAAAAGCTAACCAAAAAAGTGGTGAGAAAAAAACCAATGTTGCCGGGGTTTGATTCGTAAATTGCTGTATTGCCAAAATTTACAAGCCAGCTGGTTAGTTTAGGAACAAACAAAAAATACATGCCTGAAATAAGTGAGAGCATGCTGAGCACTTCTAAATTTGGTTTTCTGTCTGCGAGGCGCCCGCCCATATAGTAACCAAAAGCCAGGCACAACAAGACCACGGCAATAATATTCGACCAAACCAGAATCGAAGTTCCAAAATGGGGCGCTAAAAGTCGCGAGGCTGTAATTTCCATAGCCACCACGCAAAACCCGATCAAAAAGATAAAAACAATAAAACTTTACTCAATTGGTTTCAACTAATTAATATGCTTGTTCACATTATACACCAAGCAAAAAGCGCCACCCAAAGGTGGCGCTTTTATTATGTTCGAGTTTGCATCGCAGGTCCGATTGGTAGGCTGATATCGTAGTTGTTGGCCGGAACTACATCTGAGAAGTTCAGGTCCCAAGAACTGAACACTGCAGCTGAAGGGAAAGGATATTTATAATCAGTTCCCATAAAGTACAGGGTGCCCCCGATATTAACAACCGTACCCCTTGGATGTCTTTGATTCACGGTATTAATAATTGGACCGTTAGCAACGGAGGATAAATCCGCATAAATTACATTATTTAGACTGTAACCCAATCCGGTGAAAACACTCATGGAAGAGAACGCTCGTTTGTTTCCATATTCTATGACGTAAATTGTTCCATTATGATTGATAAGTTTTCCATCTTGGAAACTCTGTGTAGTTGAAGGATCATTTACTATAACGTTGACGGTCCTAATCAAGGTGCCATAGTTATTGGTTGCCATAATAGAGTAAGTAGTGTCTCTTAATGGAACCACTTCCCTGCTACCAGCGGAAAACACTGGTCCAAAATCAGGTTGAAGCAAAATATTATTTGCATTTCCTACTGACCAGATTAAGAGAACTGACTGACCGCGGTTTATTACTGTGTGGCCGGCACTGAACGAAACAGAAGGCAGCGGTCCCAAAGGAGCTGGTGGAGGTACTGGAGCTGGGGTTGGGACTGGTGCAGGCGTTGGTATCGGAACAGGAGTCGGTGCAGGAGGCGGAACCGGAGTCGGGGTTGGTAAAGACCCCGTGGTTGCTGGATAAATTGTAGTGTCATTCCTTAACAGTCCTGGTCGAGTTGAAATAAATCTAACTGGACTTATGACAATCTGATCGATGGAAATGCCATCTTGTCGCTCCTGAACTCTGAGCGTTTGAGGGCCGGCAGATTCGAATCTAATGTTCGTTCCCAAGGAACCATAATTATTATCGTTCCATCCCCAACCTTGGACGCCTGCTGAATCGCCTTCTTCGAGAACTAAAGCAAGACTGCTTGTGGTGCCGATTCGGTAAGCAGGTTGTCCTGAATCATTCAACGATCCTGAGAACTGCATATGTACTGAATCGTTATATCCACTGTCGTTTTGTGCTCGTGCTCTCATCCATACATGATATGGCCTGTTGGCTTCTGCAACAAATGTTGCTTCAAAATAATCGGTTGGATTGGATGCGGCTGGATCAATTTTAGGGGTGTTATGATCCGGATTATATAATCTGGTACCAGATGCCGATGATGGATCAGAAACTTTTTGCCAATTACCAACGATTCTATTGTTCGGCACCAGACCAACGTGAATCACAATGTCCTGACCATTTGTTGGCGGAGGTGGGACCGGCAATGGTACTGGCGGTGGCAACGGTGTCGGCGTTGGGTTAGGAGTTGGGGTCGGGGTTGGGCTTGATGCCGGATTTCCGGTAACTACCCCAGCTACTGCAGCATTAAGAACTGCCATATCCGCTCCAATATCCCTGTTATCAGTGCCTGCGGACCTGTAAGGATTAGATGAGGCAAGCCTATAGTCTCCACCAGTAAAATTCACAAAACCCACACTTACAAAATCTCTAGTAAAAAAGTTACCCGGATACCAACTGAAGTTGCTGCTCCAATCTCGAGTATCAGTGCTAGATCGTTGACCTGTAATGACATTGCCTGCAAATACTCCATCCGGGAAATAAGCGCGAATGGAAGGATTATCGCGGCCAGCTGTGCCTTCGCCGAACACCCCGTAAGTGTCATGACCAATAATATTATTGGTGAAGGTAAATCGTGGTTTGGTCCAATACTGCTTGTCCGTTTCCGGAACATTGTTGCAGCTGCCACCGGTTGAGATACTGGAACAGCTACTGACATTCATGATCCTACCAGTATGTATAACTGTGTTGTGATTAACCTTTACGTCAAATGGACCATGTTTTTTTGTGCTTGGGATGGCAAGAAACGCGCCAGTACCGGTACTGCCATTATTTAAATTTCTCCACTTATATCCATCGATATCTTCAAGCAGGTTATTTTCAATCAGAATTCTTTCAGTCATACCGGTTGAAGCAAGATTATGCCAGTCATTAGCTTGAATTGAGATGCCTGCAGCTGAGTGACGAATTATATTGTTTTTAAACGTGACGTCTGTAACATCACCCCAA
>DASPKQ010000020.1:0-6984 GCA_035627995.1 Verrucomicrobiia bacterium
ATAAACGTTCCCTACGATTCTGGCAGAGTTGGTAAGCTCAAGTCCCCCGTTACCAACTTGAACTCCATAATTAAAGCCAACGTTGGTTGTACCAATTGTTGCAGTTACTTGAACGACTCTTTTGGCGCGAGGGTTGGTGGAATTGGGCACGTAAGCTTCGGCCCTAATCAATCTACTACTGCCACTTAAATTGGTTACTGTTATGTCGTAAGTGCCGTTGGCAAAAGTTGCTCCGGTTTCTCCTCCATATCCAATCTGGTTGTTTAGTTTCCAGATTGCCTTTTCAATTCCCGCTTCAGCTATGCTTAAAGCTTGCTCCCTGGCTACGGCGGACCTATGCGATCGGGATTGAATTGCAGCATAATCCACGAGAGACGAAATAAGCACCAATAATACTGCTGAAAAAATAATCACGAAGATTATCATTTGCCCGGATTCTGATTTATTATTGCTCATATTTTTAATGATTCCTTAGTCTAGATTTTGACGAGGCGGTAATAGACCTGTTCTGGACATTGTTCGCCTCTAAGATTGTAATTTGTGTTTCAACTTCGGTGACCTGGGTAAAATCAGCATTGTTGTAAACAAAATTCAAACTGGTCACATTGTCGGCTACGAGTTTAGTTCCGGCAACACGCGTGCTTAATGCATCCGGTAAAATTTCTCTAAATAATTTTGCGCCGTTCAGGTAATAAACAACCACATCAAAAGTTCCTGGGATAAGCTGATCGGTCGCATTAACAGATTGAATTTGTAAAATCAGAACGGTTGGCCCTGCATTATAGGCTCCGTGAGTGGAAACAGTACGGGTGGCTGACCTGACCTGAGAATCTATGTCGTCGAGCGAAAGTCTAGCATCGTTGAGAATGTTAAGTTCAGAAAACTGAACCTTATACAATCGATTTTGCGACAAGAATATTTCGACAACCACCAGACTTACAATTGCGACTAATGCAACTGTTACAACCACCTCCATCAGAGTCACCCCCTGATTCGAATTCGGATGTCTCAAAAAAGCAATTAATTTTTTCAAGGATTTATTCCCCCAGTCCCGGCCAGACTTTTAAGCTGCACCTGCTTTGCTCCATTTTGATTCCAACTTACGGTTATGGTTATCTCTTTCAATCCGGTAAAGCCAACATGATCAACGACCGTAAAATTACCCGCACCTGAAGGAAGACTGGAGAGCATTGGATCCGCAATGGCTCCGTTTGCCGGAAGTGTGGCAATGGTCATGGACCGCAATTCTTCCATTTTCTTGTTTGCTACATGGTAAGCGAACGTTTCGTATCTCAACTGTTTGGATAAAGCTGCGGTATTGAGGGCTGAAGCATAGATTATAAGCATAACCCCCACAAACGCCAGACTGACAATGACTTCAATAAATGTCACGCCTACCTCTGACTCTTTCTGATTTTTCGGAAAAATTTGCATTAGCTAATGCTTTGAGTAATGTTGTAAATCGGGGTAATCAGAGCAACCGCCAATATACCGACGACAATACCAACAAACATCATAATCATTGGTTCAATGACTGAAGAAAGGTTTTTCATCTGCTGGTCAACTTCTGACTCATAGAATTCAGCAACTTCGGCAAGCACTACGTCGGTTGTTCCCGATTCCTCCCCAACTTCCATCATCTGGATCACAATACTGCTAAACATTTTAGGGTATTTTTTGAAGCCAGAGGCAAGAGGAGAGCCGATTCTAACTTTGGATGACGCTTCGGAAATTATTTTTTGGTAGTAAATATTACCTACCACATGTGATGAAATCTCCAGCGCCTCCACAATAGACATTCCACTTTTAATTAAGGAGGAGAAAGTTCTGACAAATCGAGCCAGATTGATTTTTACGACGATCTGAGAAAACACCGGGACCATTAACACCAATTTATGGATTATCTGTTTTCCAGTTGGCGTCTTTCTCCAAAAAACAAATCCGATTGCCGCCATCACCATCAAAGGAATAATTAGAAGGCCGTACTTAGCAAAGATATCGACGATGCCAATGACCACCTTAGTCATCAGGGGTAACTCAACGTTTAGATCCACAAAGGTCGAGGTCAGTTTCGGCAGAACGAATGTGAACATCAAAACGCCTACCGCGAATAATGCAACCAAAACTATTATGGGGTAAGTTAGCGCTCCTTTGGCTTTGGAAACCAAATCATAATCGCGCTGCATTTGTTCGGCCAGATAGTTCAAGCTTTGCTCTAAATTTCCGGAAATCTCCCCCACCCTAACCATGCTTACAAAGATCGGTGAAAAGACGTTCGGATATTTCCCGAGTGCATCAGCTAAGGCAGTTCCCGATTCAACCTGTTTTGTAATATTGGCAATGATCGCTCCAAATTTTTTATTTTCAACTTGTTCAGCCAGAATGCCCAGAGTTCTGGAAACTGGAAGACCAGCTTTGGTCATAACCGATAAATTCTTGATAAAGGTTATTTTGTCGATAAGTTTGATGCTGGAGAAAGATGCTAGAATTTTTTTGTAATCAAAAGAACCTCGAGTGACCTTTATCGAAGTTGGCATTAACCCTCTAGACCTCAGCGTTTCAACCACGGTTTTTTCGTTGAAGGCCGAAATTACATCCTTTTCGATTTCTCCGGTTTTGGTTCGGGCGATATATTGATAGTCTGGCATGTCTATTCTTTGGTAACTCTTAAGATCTCTTCGATCGTTGTTAGACCTTGGATTGCTTTAATAAATCCATCTTGCCACATCAAAATCATTCCCTGTTCAATAGCTTTTTCCTGAATTTGATTGGTTGGCGCGTGCTTAATAATTAAATCTTGAATTTCATTGCTTACTTCCAATACCTCGTATATTCCACGACGACCCTTATAGCCGTTATTGCCGCATTTATCGCAGCCTTTGCCTCGGTAAAAAGGAACATCGGTGAGGCTTTTGACTTTGGTATCAATTATTTTTTCCTTATAAAGAGTCTGCATCAGCAAATCGATATTAAACTCCTTTTTGAGATCCTCCAGAAAGCTCTCGTCGATCTTATATTCTTCCTTACAGTCCTGGCAAACCTGTCGGGTTAACCTCTGTCCTACTACAGCGTTGACAGTAGAGGCAATCAAAAATGGTTCCACGCCAATATCCAAAAGTCGAGGAAGCGCTCCAGCTGCGTTATTCGTGTGCAGTGTTGCTAGTACAATGTGTCCGGTTAAGGCCGCATGCACTGCCTCTTCCGCAGTTTCCTGGTCGCGGATTTCACCGATCATAATTACGTTTGGATCTTGTCTCAAAAGCGCCCGAAGACCCATGGCAAAAGTTAGTCCAATTTTTGGATTAACTTGCATCTGGTTTACGCCCGGCATTCTATATTCGATCGGATCCTCAATGGTTGAGATATTGATGTTCTTGGTATTCAAAATGGAAAGTACAGTATAGAGACTGGTTGATTTACCGCTTCCAGTAGGACCCGTGACGAGCAGTGCTCCATGGGGCTTTTTAATGTTCCGCATGATCGTATCGTAATTTCTGGAAATGAATCCTAATTCTTCCAAGCTCAGAGCGCGCGTGGACTCATCCAACAAACGCATAACTACTTTTTCTCCATCAAAAACTGGGATAGTTGAAACACGAAAAGAAATTTTATAATTGTCTTTTTCAATTTTAAAACGGCCGTCTTGAGGCAATCTATGCTCATCAATTTTTAAATTGGCAATAACTTTAATTCTCGCAATAAGGGCTGGGTGTAAAACTTTTGGTAAGGTCATGACATCATGCAGAACACCGTCGATACGATAGCGAACAATTACCTCTTTTTCTTGAGGTTCAATGTGAATATCTGACGCTTTTTCAAAAACCGCATATTCGAGTAGTGTATCCACCACTCTGACCACTGGAATTTCCTCAGCCATCTCTTTGAGCTTTTCCGTAACATCTGCTGACTCTTTCCCGCCATCTGTTTTCTCCTGTTTGGAGACGATTTTGGCAAACTCAGCTTCCAGAGAAGTGTGGTATTGTTTTAACCCAAACTCAAGAGAGCTTTTGGTAATTAAAAACGGTTCGACCACAAGGTCTGTTTTCTTTTTGATGGCGTCTCTGATGGAAAGATCGTCGGGATCAAGCATTCCAAGCTTGAGTTTATTCTTGTCTTTGCCGAACGCGATTATGCCATGTCTTCTGGCAATAGGTTCAGGGACCAACAGCAAAACTTCCTTAGGGAATTGTCCAAGGTTTTTGAGGTCAACATATTCAACATCGGAAAAATCCGCGGTTATTTCCGCCAATTTTTCCTCATCTACGAACTTCTTGGTAACCAAAAGACTGGTTATGTCTTTTCTGGTGTTTCTTGCTTCAATTGCCAGTTCATCCCAGTTTTTGGCTGTAACCAGTTTCTTTGATACTAAAGCTCTTTTTAGATCCTGTTTATCTAAGGCCATTTATTTTTATTTCCCGCCTAAATTTGGTTTCAAAACAAAATTATGGAGCAATTTTGCTCCATAATTATACCATAAACTCAATCTAAAAATCAAAATTACAAAACCCCTGTTAGCTGGAACCTTTGCAAGGCTTCGCGAAGACCGCCGGCCCCACCCGTAACCTGAATCCCCTTCTCCAAAATTTTCACCGCATCCTGTTTGGTTCCGGCTTTTTCCTGAGCATATAGCTGAGCGAGTCTTAAATACGCCATTGTCTCTCCAGGAATCTTTTCTGTAATCTTCAACAAATATTTTTCGGCTAAATCGTATTTACCTTCTTCCTCATATATCGTGGCCAGGTTATTAAGAGGGATAAAAGCCACCTCGCTTATTTTAAGGGCTTGATTATAGGCTTTTTTGGCTTCCATATAATCGCCTAAATTCTGTAAATCAGTTCCAAGATCTGTCCAAGCGTTATAATTATTTGGATCAGTTTTGACCACTTCCCTGTTTTTGGCAACTGACTCCACCAAACGATTATAAACATCTGGGTTAGAACCTTGAATTCCTGTCTGCCTCTCCTGTTTTCTGGCTTCGTTGTCTTTAATTTCTTTTTGCTGTTCCAAATATAACGGGATTCCGATTACGGCGACAAGAAAGATAATGCTCGCTAAAATGATTGTGATAAGTTTTGTCTTGGTCATAGTAAAAAAATTCTAGCAAATACCAATTAATTTGCAAAGCAAAACCCCGCACGATTCGTGCGGGGTTTTGTGCGTGGATTAGATCTTACGCTCCATGCAGCGTATAACCCATCAAGCTAAGTTAGCTTGGGAATACCAACGTTTGAGTGTCGGTTGGGGTTCGGACCTTGTAACCGCTGTTCCAGTCACCGGAGCCAGTGAAGGCGCCTGTGCCAGCTGACGGGGAGTCAACGTGTGGAACGGCTGCGTTATCGGACCAGATCATGGTTGCAGCTGTACCATCAGCAGTGCTGTTGTTCGAATCGTCGATATGAAGATCCGGAGCAGCAGCAGCTGTGGATACCCAACCAGTGCTGTCAGCCAAGGTTGTGTCAGCATTTCGCAATGCGGTTGCTACAGAGTTTGTAGCAGCAGCGGCTGCGACTGTGATGACTACTTCGTAAGTCTTGGTTGAACCAGCAGCGACAACCTGTTCGGAAGTGAAGGCTACTTTACCAGTTGATGTTGAAACACCGTTGGTTGAAGTAGAAGCAATGTTAGTGCTTGTGCCTGCTTCGCGAAGTGCGATTGTGTTTGCTGTGAATGCACCAGCGTTTGAAGCTGTGATGTCAAAGTGCAACTGCTTGAGGGACACTTGTTCCTCAGAGGAAGCAGTGACACTGAACTTGTAGATAACCTTAGTACCAGTGCTCAACACACTTGATGGCAAGCTCTGGACTGCGAAGGTTGGCTTGGTCTTTCGAACCAACATGGTTCCGGAGCCAGCAATATCTGCAGCCATTGTGGACAACAGAGTTGAAGAGCTACCAGTTCCGCGAACTTCAAAGTTCTCGTTGGCTGAGCCACCTTCTAAGGTAACTGCAAAGTCTGCGCCTGAGTCGGCACCAGCGGAAATGGTGTTGAGGTTAACCTTAACGGTTATAACCTTTGATCCATCCTTTGGAATGACGAAGTCAGGTGAGATTGTGTTGAAGTCAGCAATACCGGAGGCGTTTGGAGTAACCGGGCCGGAAATTCGTGTAGAGCCATCATAGAGGCTTACTGAAGATACTTCGTCCAAGTTAGCTGTTGGAACGCTTACGCGGAGTCTTGCAACCCTCAACTCTTCGTTTGCAGCTGTGAAGCGGTACTTAGCCATTGTTACGTCGGATTGACCGGCGATGACAATGTGGTTGTCGGTAACGTCGATTTCAGTCGGTGCGTTAGCAACAGTTACGGTACCGGCAGAAACTATGGTAATGGCTGTGCCATTAGCAAAGTTTGTGTCTTGGTTGACTGGGAGACCGGTTGCTGTGACGTTGTTGCCGTCAGCATCTGAGGCAGTAACGTTTGAAGCAGCAATACCGAACTTGACCCTGTCAGGAGCGCCAGTTGAGGAAGAGGTGTTGATCTTTACGACCAATGTCTTCGTTGTGCCGGCAGGAATGTTCCAGTTCAAGTTGGTGAACTGTACCAAACCAGTTGTAACGGCTGGGCTCTGGGTGGTTCCAACCTGAGTTGTTCCATCCCAAAGGCTGACAGCTGTTACGTCGTCAGAAACGTTGACACCACCTTCTACACCGACTGCACCTGTGGCATCGTTGTTTGCATCAATCAAACCGGTGAGGGTGACAGAAGAAACATTGAGCGACTTGGCAGTACCAGCTGAGAAGTTGATACCTGCGGCTGGGACCATAGTTGCACCCTTCACAAATGATTGTGAGGTAGGTGTACCGGCTAAGCCTACTGTAAGAGCAGCAACTCGAACGGTCTGGGCATTACCACCGAGATCAGCACCTGTTGGTGATGGGACAATGTCGGCATCAGCCAAGTTGGTGTTGTTGTCCAAGTTTCGGATTTGAGCAGAAAGATCGCTCATGTCCAATGTGAAGGTGATTGTTTCACCATCATCAACTGCGG
>DASPKQ010000021.1:0-4223 GCA_035627995.1 Verrucomicrobiia bacterium
TTTGGCTTTTAGCTTTTTTGAGATCCGCTTAGACTTAATTTCTGTGGATTTGCTGGTTCGGCGCTTGAATTTATCAATGGTTCCGGCGGTATCGATCAGGTTTTGTTTGCCGGTGTAAAAGGGATGGCAGTTTGAGCAAATTTCAACATGTACCTCAGGCAAGGTTGATCCGGCGGTGAAATGATGCCCGCAAGCGCAGATGAACTTGGCGTTTGCGTGATATTGTGGATGAATTCCGTCTTTCATAGCTCACGAAGTCTAACATATTTTGAAGCCCTTGGCAAGCCTAAAGAAACAGCCCTTGATAAAGCCCAAGGTTTATGCTAAAATTCCAAAGCAATTAATAATTCATGCTTTCTGATGGTTATTCGGGCCTGTTCTTGTTAAAGCCTTATAGAGATTAAGGCGGCGATAAGAATCCGAAGCCAAGCGACGAAAGCAGCCGAAGAAAGGATCAATTAAATATGAAAACCATCAGCTTGATGGAAATGCTCAAGGCTGGGGTGCATTTTGGTCACAAGACTTCCTTGTGGAATCCAAAGATGGCTCCGTTCATCTATACCCAGCGCAACAATATCCATATATTGGATTTAGAAAAGACCCGCAATAAGCTTACGGAAGCTTTGAATTTTGCCAAAGATCTGGCAAGTAAGGGCGGAACAATTTTGTTTGTAGGGACCAAACGCCAGGCAAAAGAAGAAGTCAAAAAAGCCGCCGAAGCCGCTGGGATGCCTTATGTGGTCACTCGATGGCTCGGGGGAACTTTCACCAACTTCCGTACCATTCAGAAGACCGTGAAAAAAATGGAACGCTATGAGAAGATGATCGCGGATGACGAGATTAAGAAATACACCAAAAAGGAACAGTTGATGATCAAGCGCGAAGTCGAGAAGATGAAGAATTTCTTTTCAGGAATCAAAGATATGAAAAAGCTGCCTGACGCGATTTTTGTTCTCGACGTAAAATATGATCATATTCCAGTTGAGGAAGCCCGGCAGAGCAAAGTCAAAATTATCGGAATTGTCGATACTAACGCCGATCCTTCATCAATTGATTACATGATTCCTTCCAATGATGACGCAATCAAAGTTATTTCTCTTATGGCTCATGCCATGTCTGACGCAATAAGAGAAGGTAAGGGAATGTTTGCCGAAGCTGCTGTTCCAGCTGCCAAGGCCGAAGCAAAAGTTTAAGAATTAATCCGCCAACTGGCGGAGGGAAACAAAGACATGACTGTTACAACAGAAGACATCAAAAAATTACGAGAAGCTACTGGGGCCGGAATGATGGATGCAAAAAAAGCTCTGGCTGAGGCAAAAGATTTTGAGGATGCCGTAGCAATCTTAAGAAAAAAAGGCCATGCAACTCTGGCCAAAAAATCTGACCGATCAGCGAAAGAAGGAGTAATTGCTTCCTATATTCATGCTGGTGGCAAGGTTGGAGTTTTGCTTGAACTTAATTGTGAAACTGATTTTGTGGCAAGAAATGAAGAGTTTAAAGGTTTGGCTAATGAGCTGGCTTTGCACGTTGCGGCCGCTGGACCAACCTATGTTACGAGAGATGAAGTGCCAGCTTCCGTGATTGAAAGCGAAAAACAAATCTACGCTGAGCAGGTTAAAGACAAACCTGCTAATATAAAGGAGCAGATCGTAAACGGAAAACTGGAAAAGTTTTATGAAATGGTTTGTCTGATGGACCAGCCTTATATTCGGGAACCTGAAAAGAAAGTAAAAGATCTTATTGCGGAACGAGTCGGGAAGCTTGGGGAAAATATTCAAGTTCGTCGTTTCTCTCGGTTCGTTATCGGAGCTTAAAAAACAAATTGATGGCGACAATTGCCTGGATAATCTTAGGTTTATCGGGTTTGGGTATGATAATGCTTATTCTATCCAAACTTCCGACCGTGCTGACTCGTCCTACTGGACGAACCAGATTATTGGTCGCGGCCGACAGCCTTGTTTCTTACTTTTGGTACAAGGTCCGCCAGCTGGGGCTATGGCTGTGGCATTTTGTCTTGGAAGCTAAAGATATAAAACCCACGAAGACTAATCCAGCAGCCTTGATTTCATCGCAAATGGACAGGGTCAAAAAAGTCTTCCGAATCCGAATTAAGGAAAATGAAAAGGATCCGGATTGGATGCCCGAAATGGCCGAACAGGTGGGGGAGACTAAGGGTGTATTTTCCAAACAGAACAAAACTGCGGAAGAGCTTTATTTAGAGACAATAAAGAAAGATCCAAACAATAAGCAGGCTTATGAAGGACTTGGACGGTTGTATTTACAGGAGAAGAATTTTGAAGAAGCTGGTGAGATCTTTAAATTCTTAACCAGAAACGATCCGACCCGTGACGTATATTGGAGCAATCTAGGAATCAGTTACTATTCGCAACGAATGTTTGGACAAGCAGCAGCATCTTATGAGCAGGCTTTAAAAATAAATAATAAAGTACCGGCCAGATGGGTCAACCTAGCTCTTTGTTTTGAGGCTATGGAAGAACATACTAGAGCGATTAAGGCAATAAATAAAGCGTTAGAGCTGGATCCTCGTAATATCAGCTATTTGACACTCCTGGCGGATATATACGTTAAAGTAGGTAATAAGGTAAGAAGTGAGGAAGTTCTAACGCAGATACTTTCAATCGAGCCTACAAACAAAATAGCTCGAGAGAAGCTAATGCGTATCCGAATATAAGGGTTGAATAAAGTTCAGTTTTTTGATAACATACTATGCAATGTGCCGGCTTAGCTCAGTGGTAGAGCAACTGTTTTGTAAACAGTAGGTCGTGGGTTCAAATCCCTCAGCCGGCTCCATAAGGGCAGATGGTAGAGCGGTCAATTACACCAGACTGTAAATCTGGCGCCATTCGGCTACGCAGGTTCGAATCCTGCTCTGCCCACCAGAAAAAAATCCGACTTTTGGTCGGATTTTTTCTTTGAATCGAAAAGAAAGCTCCTGTGGAGCTTTCGTCAGGATTCGAAAGCCGGAACGCTGCCTTAGCAGCGTGAGGCGGGGTCGCGACCGCCGTTAAGGCGAGTTGTGACCGAATCCTGCTCTGCCCACCAAGAAAAATTCCTCACCGAAAGGTGGGGAATTTTTCTTGTGCGGGATTCGAACAGATTGAAGCGACCTAAACGTTTTTTTGTTATACTAAATTTATGAACATACTCCTGGTGGATAACGGCACAGCTTATATCAATGAATTAAAAGATTGGTTTACTCCGGAATTGGTTACTGTCCGAAATTTCAATGAGCTGACTGATGAAGACTCTGAAACTTATAATTTTATTGTTTTGTCCGGTGGGCATAGACTTAACGTTAATGATCACGAAAAGGAATATGCAAAGGAGTTGAAGATTATCCGTGAATCATCCAAACCCATGCTTGGTATCTGTCTAGGTTTTGAATTAATTGCTTTTGGATTCGGCAGTAAATTATCGAAACTGGATAAAATCAAAAAAGGTCTGATGGAAATTCAAATTACCGGCAATGACCGAATTACGGATGGGATTAGAAGTTTGACGGTCTTTGAAAGCCATAGGTGGGCGATTAAAGAGCTTGGATCGGATCTGATTCCACTGGCAAAATCTAAAGATTGCATTGAAATTATTAAGCACAAAGAAAAGAAGATTTATGGTTTTCAGTTTCACCCGGAAATTATAGTGAGCAAAATTGAAGGGCAACGGCTTTTTGGCAATTTAATGTCAGAAATATCCATGTAATTGTTTTAATTAATGCGCTTTTGCTTGCCTTTTATTTTTTTGGCAGTTTATGCTATAATAAAATCGGTCTAAAAGCCTGGTTGGAAACCAAATTTACAAATAATAATTTATATATGGAACCAAGCCAAACAAAGATACTAATTGTAGAGGATGAGGAAATCCTTCTTACCGCTTTGTCCGAGGAATTGAAACAAGAAGGGTTTGTTGTTGTGGGTGCGAAAGATGGAGTAGAGGGGGTTGAAACAGCAGTTAAGGAAAAACCTGATCTGGTATTACTGGATTTGGTTATGCCTCGATTGGACGGAATCGGCGCCTTAAAGCAAATGAAAGAGAATGCCCTAATTAAGGATATTCCGGTAGTCATCCTGACTAACCTTTCGGATTACGATAAAATTTCAGACGCTCTCTCACTGGGAGCCATGGATTATTTGGTGAAAGCGAATTATCGTCTTGAAGATCTCGTAAATAAAATCAAGACTGTATTGGAGCGCAGACAGGCGCCT
>DASPKQ010000022.1:0-5207 GCA_035627995.1 Verrucomicrobiia bacterium
TGCCGACACCAACGTTAATCACGACTTTCTTTACTTTCGGGACTGCCATGGTGTTGTCCAAGCCTAGTTGCTTTTTAAGCTTTGGAACTACTTTTTCTTTGTAATCCACTTTGAATGACATATTAGATCAGCCTCCCGCATTGTTTACATTTTCGAAATTTACCCTGTTGGTTCGTTTCATGAGCGACTCGAGTTGGTTTGCCACAGTGCGGACAAATCAGAATCGCTTTGGAAACGAGGAACGGAGCTGGCAGCTCTAACCGCTGACCCTTCTCGTTCTGCTTCTTCTTTCGAGAAAATCGAACCTTAATGTTTACTCCTTCAACAACAATTCTGGAATCTTTAGGCAATACCTCCAAAACCTTTCCGTTTTTTCCTTTGTCTTTACCGGAAAGGATTCTTACCTCATCACCTTTTCTGATTGCTAATGCTTTATTCATTTAAATAACTTCCTCTGCCAATGAAATAATTTTGGTGAATCCTAAATCTCTTAATTCTCTAGGAATAGGACCGAAGATACGAGTTCCTTTTGGCTCTGGATTATCCTTGCTAACCAATACCGCGGCGTTGTCGTCGAATCGAATGTAAGAACCATCAGCTCTTCGAACTTCCTTACGGGTACGGACAATAACAGCGTAAACTTTATCACCTTTCTTTACTTGTCCCTTTGGAGCGGCGATTTTTACTGAAGCTGCAATGACATCCCCTAATCTGGCCCATCGGCGGTGATTTTTTCCAGATACACCGAATACCGCGATCTCGCGAGCGCCTGTGTTATCTGCAACTTTTAATCTAGATCTTAATTGAATCATATATCTTAGGAAATTTTTCTTATGACTACAAAATTCTTAGTCTTGCTTACTGGTGGACATTCTTGAATTTCAACTCTGTCTCCGATTTGATATTCACCTGATTCAACATGCGCTGGGTATTTCTTGGAAACTTTATAACGTTTGTGGTACTTAGGATGAATCTTAATGTTCTCAACTTCAACAATCACAGTTTTCTGAGCTTTGTTTGAGACAACATCTCCGATCAGTGTACGCTTAATTGATTGCTTTTCCATATTATTTAGCTTCCGGCTGATTAAGAATGGTTAAAATTCTTGCGATATCTTTTCGAACTTCGTTGAGCTTGTGGTTATTCTTTACTTCCTGGGAATGGACCTTAAATCTAAGATCGCGGATTTGTTCGCGCAATAACGCCAACTGTCTCATCAATTCCTTACGGCTTAATGCTTTGAGTTCTTTGATATTCATTATTTTTGATCCCTTACCACGAATCTGGTTTTAACAGGAAGCTTGTGGGATGCTAAACGCATTGCTTCCTGAGCTAATTCTCTTGTAACGCCGTCCATTTCAAAAAGAACACGGCCTTTTTGAACTACGGCTACAAAATGATCAACAGCTCCTTTTCCGGCCCCCATTGGAGATTCATTACCGTGCAAAGTTACCGGCTTATCAGGAAAGATTCTGATCCAAATTTTTCCACCGCGCTGAATGTATCGGGTCATAGCTCTTCGAGCTGCTTCGATTTGGCGACTGGTCACCCAGCTGTTCTCCAAAGATTTCAAGCCAAAGCTACCAAAGGCAACAAAGTTGCCAGACATGGCTTTGCCTGAGGAACGTCCTCGATGATGTTTGCGGTGTTTTACTTTCTTTGGAATTAACATAGTTGTTCAATAATTAAATTATTTTTGGGCGACCAACTTTAACTTCTGATGACCTTTGTCGAATACTTCACCTTTGTTGATCCAAACCTTAACGCCAATCGTGCCGTAAGTTGTGAATGCCGTGGTTCGGGCAAAATCAATGTTGGCTCGCAAGGTATGAAGAGGGAGTTTGCCTTTAAACAATCTTTCAGTTCTGGCGATTTCCGCGCCACCCAATCGGCCCGCGGTTTCAATTTTAACTCCAAGTGCACCAGCTTCCATTACTTGTTCAATGGCTTGCTTCATGGCACGTCTGAAGGCAATACGTTTTTCAATCTGATCTGCAATATTTTGGGCAACTACCTGAGCCTGGAGGTTGATATCTTTAACTTCTTCAATATTAACTTTGATATCCATCTTTGCGAGACCCAAGTGCTTTAACAATTTCTTCTTGAGATCTTCGATTCCGCCGCCGCCCTTGCCAATGATCATACCGGGTTTGGTGGTTTTAACGTTAACAGTGATTGTGGTTCCAAATCTTTCGATATCGATTCTAACCATACCAGCCTTCTTAAGGAGGTTGGTAAGGAAAGCTCGGATCTGCGAATCTTGCTTAAGGAAACTGGCAAAATGCGTCTTGGACAACCATCGTGATTTCCAAGTATCCGTTATCTTTAATCTTAAACTGTTGGCGTTAACTTTTTGTCCCATATATTTCTGGTCTTATTGACCGCTCTTTCTATTAAATAATCTTCGCTTCAAATCCACTAAATTCTGTTTGATCTTCTGATCGCTCTTAGGTCCGGTAACTGGCTTGGCTTTTCCTCCATCCTGTTTTCCAGCCTTAAGTTCCTTTTCTGGCTTATCTGATGTTTCTACTTCCTGGACTCTCGGTTTAAGTGAGAAGATTGATCTTCGATTCTTTCGTGCCTGCGACGGTCTAGATTCTAGGACAACATTTATATGGCTGGTTCGCTTTCGGACAATAAATCCTCGGCCTTGTGCTCTGGGTTCCATTCTTCGGTAAACCGGGCCGCCATCTACGGTAATCGATTTAACAACCAAGTCTTCTTTCTTATAATTAAAATTATGAACGGCATTGGCGATTGCAGAATTGATCACTTTAGCTATTGGAAGCGCGGCGTTCTTTGAAGAATATCTAAGCTGTTCTAAAGCATCCTCAACTTTACTTTTCCGCACTAAATCAGCAACCAAGCGCAACTTGCGTGGGCTTACATGGATGTATCGGGCAAAAGCCTTAACATCTTTCTTCACTTCTTTAGTTTTGACTGCTTCTTTAGCCATAAATAATTAATTCCTAAATCTACTTCTTAGCGTCTGCCTTAGCGGCCTGCATCGCACTCTTGTCGGCTGCGGCTGCGGCGGCTGCTTCGTCTTTAGCCATCTTTCCACCGTGTCTTGTAAACTTTCGGGTTGGAGCAAACTCACCGAGCTTGTGTCCGACCATGTTTTCTGCGGCCTTAACTGTTATAAAAGTCCTTCCATTGTGAACCAAAAAGGTCATCCCAACCATTTCAGGGAAAATTGTAGAATCTCTGGACCAGGTTTTAATCTCAGTTTTGGAATGAGGTTTAGTTTTCTGAACCTTTTCCCAAAGCTTTGCATCAATGAATGGTCCTTTCTTAAGTGAGCGTCCCATATTATTTGCGTCTCCTTGCTATAAATTTAGAAGATGATTTCTTTGGATTGCGGGTCTTAACTCCCAAAGCGTGCTTACCCCAAGGAGTCTTTGGATATTTCATACCGATCGGGTTGTGACCTTCTCCACCACCGTGAGGGTGATCAACCGGGTTCATGGCTTTACCTCGAACTTGTGGTCTGCGGCCCATATGACGAACTCGTCCAGCTTTTCCTATTCTGACATACATCCAGTCCAGATTTGATACCTGACCAACTGTGGCGTAGGCATTGTTTCTTACTCTTCGAATTTCTCCAGATGGCATCTTAAGCAACACATAATCACCTTCGGAAGCTTGAATAATGGCATAGGTTCCTGCGGCTCGGGCAATCTTTCCACCTCGGCCGGCCAAAAGCTCGATATTATGAACGTTGCTGCCAACTGGAATGTTCTTTAACATCATTCGGTTACCCGGCTTTATATCAGCTCGTTCAGCAGTGACAATCGTGTCGCCAACCTTAAGTCCGGTTGGAGCTAAAATATATTGCTTTTCACCGTCCCGGTATGCCACCAAAGAAATGAAAGCGCTGTGAGTTGGGCTGTATTCTAAAGTTTGAACTTTTGCCGGGACTCCCATTTTCTTGCGATCAAAATCAACCAATCGGATTTTTTGCTTATGCCCGCCGCCCTGGTGTCTAATAGTAATTTTACCCTGGTTGTTTCGGCCGGCATTCTTGGCAATGGAAGCAATTAAAGACTTTGGAGTCTTTACTCTTTTGACCAATACCGAATAATCCGTAACCGAATGGATTCGGCGGCCTGCACTTGTAGGTTTGTAGATCTTGATAGCCATACTCTTAATTAAATTCCTTCTGCCAATCCGGAAATTTTTTCCCCGGGGCGCAAAGTTACGATTGCCTTCTTCCAGTCTGAAGTTCGTCCGACGGAACGACCGATTCTTCGGTGCTTTCCTTTAACACTTATGATATTAACTCTATTAACATGTACGTCATAAACAGATTCAATTGCTTTCTTAACTTCAATCTTATTGGCATCGCGAGCTACTTTAAATACATAGCTTCCCTGGCCGGCAAAGGCATTGGTTTTTTCTGAAAGATGATAAGCCATCAATACCTTATGAGCGTGCTTTGTATCTTCTTTAAGCTTCACCGGCTCGGATTGGGTCTTGCCTTTTTCTTCCTTAACCATATCCAAGACATTCTCCTCTTTCTTCTGCTTTGGAGCTTTCTTCTTTGCAGTATCCTCTTTTTTGCCTGTGATCTTGTCTAGGAGTCCCATAAATTATTTAAGATATGTTTTCTCAATTACGCTTACGGCGTCTTTAGTAATAATTAAATCGTTATCTAATAAATCAATAATATTAAGCTGGGTTGCTGGCAGAATTTTAACCTTTGGCAAATTCGATGCGAATCTGTGAAGATTGGAATTTGATTGCTCAGTAATAACTAAAAGCTTTTTTCCGAGATTGTTCTTTGAAGCAAGCTCATTAAGCTTGGTAGCCAATTCCTTGGTCTTTTGCACGGCATCAAGATTATCTACAATAACCAGTTTTTTGTCGTTAACCTTGTCAGTTAAAACTGTAAATAAGGCTTTTCGAAAAGCGGATTTATTGATCTTCAAGCTGAAATTGCGTTCGTTACGTGGTCCGAAAGTGATTCCACCGTGTCGCCAAAGCGGAGATCTAAAAGAACCTGCACGAGCACGGCCAGTGCCTTTTTGCTTCCATGGCTTCTTTCCGGTTCCTGATACTTCACCACGATTCTTAGTGTGAGCAATTGCTCGGCGGAGGTTATTTCTTTGTGCCCTGACAACCAAGTGAATCAAACCTGTATCCAATTTTTCGATACCAAAAATCTTTGGATTCAAATCCATTTCTGAGACTTTTTCTCCGGTCTG
>DASPKQ010000023.1:0-3057 GCA_035627995.1 Verrucomicrobiia bacterium
AACAATTTATTATACTTAGGGAATCTTAAGACCGCAGCTGGATGCAATGTAATTAAGTGCTTCCGGCCGGCTATCTCAATGATTTTGCCGTGATCTTTAAGAATTGGTAATTTCATTCCGAGCACAGCCTGGACTGCCACGTTTCCCAACAAAACTATTACTTTTGGATTAATAACGTTAAGTTGGTTGTTTAGGTGGATTTTGCCATGTGTAATTTCCTGCGGCGTCGGAGTTCCATGGGATGGCAAATATTTTACCGGACTGGTTATATAGACATCTTTTGTGTCACTGAGCCCAATGCTATTGATCATTTGCCGAAGCAGCCTACCCGATCTCCCCACGAAGGGTCTGCCAGTTCTTGCTTCAGTCTTACCCGGTGCTTCTCCAATGAATACAATTCTTGCGTCAGGATTTCCCTCTCCAGGAACTGGTAGCCCGATTTTGTTCCTCTTACAAAGACGACAAGCTTGAATTTCTTTTGCAATTCTGTTTAATTGTTTTAACTTGAATTTTTTCATAATTCTAATAGTACGATTGAAAAAACCCTGTCTTTGTGACAGGATTCTTAAAATCTAATCTCGAGCACTTCCCAAGGGTCGATAGATAAGTCAGTGTATCTTACCCAGTGTGGTTTAACTTTTAAAAATTTTTCGTTCTCGTTCTCTAGATATTTAACTGCAGATGGCATTTTTGCCAAGTGAGTTCGTTTAAATTCATCGATCTCATCAGGATTCGTAACTTCCTCAATTTCACCTTCATACTGAACTGTCTTACCGTCATCCCAGCCAATAACCAGCGCTACAAGGCTGTTCTTTTTTATGTTTTGAAATTTCCTAGAAAATTCATAAGTTCCAATATACAATTCAAAGTTATCTGTTTCGGAAAAACCCACAACAGCTGCTTCTGGCTTGGCATCTGGGCTTACAGTGGCCATGACCGCCAAATTCTGTTCTTTTACGTATTGAAATATTTTCTTTAGCTTCGCCTTGTCTTCCATTTAAGTTGTAATTTTTAAATATATTTCTCTTAAAAACTTAGCATCATCTAAGGCGTTGTGCAAATTATATTTAGTGCCATCGATCCCCAGTTCTTTTACAATACTTTCCGGATGCTTCATATTGAATCGCTCTGGATTGATTCCGTTGGCAAAAAGCATCGAAGCAAAATCAATTTGAATCCAGTGGAACTTAAAGTCTTTATTGGTACCCTTAAGTCCCAATAGTTTGTAAAAATAAATTGTATCAAACATGTTTACGTAAGCCACCATAAACGGCCTTTGATCGCCAAAGAAGGCATTAATCTTTTCAACAGCTTCAGCTCTGCTCACTTTAGGTTGAGTCAAAAATGGAAGGATATTTTTTTCTACCCAAGGATCCATCGGCCCATTGTAATCAATTTCCAGATATAATTCTTCGCCGCTGGGTTTTACCATGCCAATAGAAAGAATCTCTCCTTCATAGGGATTGAGACTGGTAAATTCCGTATCCCAAAAAATTATGTTTTCCGAATATGGCTTTTGTAGCTTTTCCATTTAACTATCTCCTAATTTACTGATTAGCTCAAAATGTTCTTTTGAAACCGGTTGGACAGACAATCGAGGAATCTTTAACAAAATCATATCCTTGAACCGTTTATCTTTTTTAATTTCTTCCAACGCAACGGTTCTTTTGAATTTCTTTACAAATTCGACTTTCGGAGCAACCCAAGGATTTTTGTCCTTTGTTGCTTTAGGATCAAAATATTCATCCTTTTTGTCCAAGGCGGTTAGGTCTGGTAGATTGTTCTGAATGATTCTGCCCACTCCCACGACTCCATTAGGATCGGACATGGAGTGGTAAAACAAAAAAAGATCGCCAGGTCTCATCTCGTCTCTCATTACGTTTCGTGCTCGATAGTTTCTGATGCTGGTCCAGATCGTAGTTTTGTCCCTTTTTAAGTCATCAATTGAGTAACTCTCGGGTTCTGATTTCATTAGAAAATAGTTCATAAGTTTATTCTACATAACAAAGGGGCGGAAGCAAAGTGTACGTTTACACTTTTGACTTCCACCCTTGTGGTTCTTGGCGCGAATAGTTGTCATTCAACGCTTTCTTTCTTCTCATCGGCTTCAATGCGCAATGAGCGTAGGAACCGGCGGTCGTTAGAGCTCAGATCCTTATTCCAGTCCGGCACCTTGCCCGGCAGAAGCCTGGATGGTGTCGTGATCTTGGTCACGGCATTACCGTTATTGCGGTTCACAAAGCCGACAACAGCCTCGAGCGTAACTAGCATGTCGAATCCGGCCTCTCGGGCACGAGCGCGGCAAGCTTCGACTTGCGGATTATGAGCCACTGCAGCGGCGATCGCGTCCGCTAGGTCTTTAGCGAAACGGTTTACAACGTCGTCCATGGTCTTACTCCCCTGTTTCCTGGGTATCCGACGCTTGTCCCCCTTGGAACTAATTACCAATAGCTTACTGCCGCAAGCAATATAAGTCAAAACAACCTCATTGAGGTGAGGTTGTTTTATTCTACTTGAGCCATTAATTTATTATGCTCTAAAGTGTTTATA
Source organism: Verrucomicrobiia bacterium (assembly GCA_035627995.1). GTDB lineage: Bacteria > Patescibacteriota > Doudnabacteria > UBA920 > O2-02-FULL-48-8 > DASPKQ01. The sequence continues at coordinate 2,551 of DASPKQ010000023.1, forward strand.
TAACCGCATTTTTTATATTTCTTTCCTGATCTGCATGGACAAGGAGCTTCTTCAATTATCGGCTGTGGTACTTTTTCCAAAAAAAGTTTTACTGCCGTAACATTCTTTTCCCATTGTTTCCAAAGCTTTGATCCAGGTTTAATTTTAGTAATAACTTTTCGACAATTCTTTTCACCACAATGACAGTCAAAAATCTCATCATCTTCAACAAGAAAACCATACTCATACGTGGCTTCTTCTCCAGGCTTAATATCTTTTAAAGCCACATCCATCTCAACCGCCTTGTCATGGTAAGGGATCGTATTAGCATTGCATGAGTGGTTAAAGTATTTTGAGTCACTCGAAACGTATCGAATCTGTCCTTTTACGTGGTAGATGTAATGAGCAAGCTTGTTTTGATAACTTTTGGAAAATTTCTTTAGTTGCTCTTTAGTATAGTGTTTGGAGCTTGCTTCAAGAATCCAAGTTATCGATCCTTTGGGAACCAACTTGGTTGCAACTATACCC
>DASPKQ010000024.1:0-2633 GCA_035627995.1 Verrucomicrobiia bacterium
GAGCGGCAACTGAGGCTGGATTTTTGGCAAAAACAGATTGATAACGATTTCGCAGTTTGGATTCCTTAAGAGTAGCTTCTTTAAGATATTTAGGTATTGGAGTTTGGCCAAATTTTTCAAGAAGCTCGTTTAGGTGTTTAATCTCAAACTCAGGTTTAAGAAAAAATATTTTACCTTCCTGATTTATCACTTTAAATGATTCGCCGCTTTCAAAAGAAAGTTTACCACCGATTTTAATTTTTCGGTCAACCATAGCTTTGATACTACCATTTTCCATTGGTTCATTAATCAAAAACAATACCTCAACCTTACCGCCAGTTGCTTTGTAAAGCAACGTCCTTGCCGGCAGCACTTTGGTATTGTTAAACACAATCAGGCTTTGTTCCTGAAGATATTTTTCAAGATTTCTAAAGACGTCGAAGGACACCTTATCCTTTGCAGTATCATAAACCAATAAACGTGAGGAGTCCCGAGGTTCAATGGGGTCTACCGCAATCAGTTCTTTGGGCAAGTCATAATCATATTGTGATAAATCGAAGGTCATAGCTTCTCTATATTAACAAAATAAAGAGTCCCGGTTCAAAGCCGGGACTCTCGGTTTCATATCTTACTTTTTTCTGGTACTGATTATAATTGCTGCGAGAGAAAAAATGAAGGCCAGTAAACTTGTTATCAATGGGGTTGTCGAAGGAGTTTTTAAGGTGTCTTCCTCATCAAGCGATACCGGCGGTTGGTTGCTTAAGTCATCAACGACTTTAGTTTGCGAGTATGGACCCTTCTTGGAGAAATCCGATCCGCCTTCCGCGTTTTTAGGTTGTTGATCGTTTGGTCCCAAATCCCACTCTACAACTGATCCGTCTGAATAAGTTTGGTGTGCTTTCCAAACCAAAGTTGTTGGGGTTGTTGGCACCTGTGCACTAAAAGAAAAATCATCCCTAAAGTGTCCAGGAATAGTTCCGCCACTCCAAATTATTTCTCGTGCGCCGTGCTCCATCTCGTCTCCTTCTTGAACAGCCGTCATATCTTGGCCGGACACTTCCACTCTCCAGCCCGGTTTAACGGTTGGGGTCACATGACCCAATACTTCAGGAAGAATCAATCTAATTCTTGTTGTTGCCTGGTCCCGCTCGGAAGGAACGCTAATATTGAATGTCTGAAATGATCCCACTCCAGCTTCGCCTGGTTTTACAGTTACGTGAGCAGAAACATTACCCGCCGCAAACAAAGCGAGAATGGTGATAGAAAAAAATAGTTTATTTTTTTTCATCTTTTTTTTGTTTCCTTTGTCTTAATATTATATAAATTGCTGTGCCAATTATTAATATACTGATTCCTATCCAATACAGCGTATTAAAATCATCGATTTTAACCTTCGGATCAACAGGAGGTTGATTAGTACTCGTCCTTTCAACTCTTATCCCGTACTCCAGATTAATTTCATCGAACTTGTTGGTTTTTGAATTACCTGTGAGGCTTACAAAGTAAATACCTCTTGCTGGAAATGCATATTTAGTTGAATAAACATTTTCGCCAAACGACTCTTCAATTGTTGTAAGCGTTTGATCGAGCAATACTTCATCTTGGCTATTCTTGATCACAACTCGGCAATTACAATCCAACACTGTGAATTGGTTATTCTTATGATCGAAGGAAAAATAAAGAGTGGCGGGCTCACCTACCACGGGACTGTCCTGAGGCTCCATATGAAGCAGAACACTCGTTAGTCCATCAGTTTTTATCTCATGTGCCTGAGCGTTACTAACTATCAACAACCCCAGCACTATCGCAATCAACCCTCTATACATAGTCAACTTTATTTATTCTTTTATTTCTAAAAAGCAGTTAAACGTGTCGTTATTATACAATATTGAGAACTAAAACAAAAATACCGCCCTATTAGGCGGCATTTTTAATGAACATATGTTCTACATCTGTGTTTGCAGATAGTTTTTAACCATCATCGGCATTTTGCTTTTGAGCCAATTGGCCATATCCTGCTCTTCTTTCAAGTTCTGTTCGATTACCTTCACTGTTTCCTTATCACCAATCTCTTCGGCCCCGGCCTTCAGGGCTTCATAGGAAGCAATCTCCATATTTTCGGTAGTGTAGTCGGCAATTCCATTTTTTACACTCTCATCAGAGAACGGTCCTGTGGAACGGGCCTTAAAGAATCCCATGAGATTGTAAAAACCACTTTTGATCATTGAGATCTTCCCGCCTAAAGCTTCTATCCGCTGCTTGAGTCTCTCCGCTTGTCCACGTGTCTGGTTTAAATGCTCTTCAATCTTACTTTTAATTTCCGGTTCATCGGCAACGTCACTTAAGCGATGTTCCAGAACTTCTTCGGAATCTTTTTCCATGGCGTAGGCATCATTGAGCCATGACAATATAGTTTCTTGGTGCATAAATTTCTTTCTTTTATTTAATTATATTTGAATAATACCCCTAAAAATCACAGGCTTAAATAGTGAATACCTACAAATTTTCTGGCTAAACAACCTAAACTTATAGGAGTTCTTTATGCCTTAATACCTGAGCTATTAGGCTTAAGATAAATTAAAAACCATAGACAAGTTCCTGAGTTATTCGACGTCGATTTTAAAGTTATAATTGGCAGTTTGACGATCAGAGCT
>DASPKQ010000025.1:0-8547 GCA_035627995.1 Verrucomicrobiia bacterium
TTTCGAGTCGTTCATGGTTTCTGGAACCGTTCCGGCCTTGCAGTTGGCCTAACCTCTTACAAAGGTTGTGAGCCTAAGCGCGGAATCCTCGTCTGTCTGACCGCGCTAAATAAGAAAAAACAGGATGCCGGCCTAAAAAACCGGTCTGGAACATCCTGTGTGAGGAATGCCTGGAAATAAGAGCTGAATACCAGGCGGGCTAATCCTACCGGAGCCCTGGCGTATCCTTTCGCCTAAATCCAACTCGGTTCTAAGCCCTCACGCTTTCAGGACCACCCGCCTAAAGTTAGCGACTAGCTTTAGGCCCTCTTCTCGAATCGATGAGAATTGTCTCGTCGCTTCAAGCCGGAGGACTTCACAGATGCACATCTTCATTCTCGCTGTATCCGCTTCTGTGGATCCAAACGCGGCATCGGATCTGGAGCTCGATCTGGTTGATCTCGTTCGCCGACACAACGGACGCGTGCTCAACCCCCTCGAGGCCAGCCTGGTAACTACCGGCGAGATCGTCTTTGGCGCTCGCTGCAAACTCATGGACATGGGACGCGTTCATCACGTATTCCTGTCCAAAACCGCAATTGACGATTTGCCAAGTTCGGCACATCGCGAAAAATAAGAGGGTCATGAAGAACCTCAAGCAGGGAATCGTTTGGGTCGAGGGGGATCAACTTCTCCTCGTGCTCAACCTGGCGTTGCTCAGAGCAGGCGGATCCGATGAGGATATCGTCTACCTGATCAACGAGGCGCCCGACCTCGAAGAAGTTCTGCGGAATATCGCGGAACTGATCGTGGCGAGCCGCCGCAAGGCCAAGGGTTAATCCTCTTGGCAGCACAAGTGAATGCAACATCCACTTGTGCCTCTCCTTGAACTCATTAAAAGATTCTGAAACAAGTTCAGAAATTCAAAGTGAGTTGAAGGAGAGGGAGTGAAATGGGCGTGGTATCAACACTGCAGTTGGGATGCTGCCCTTGAGCAAGGCGGCCTGCAGGGCGCGGCGGGCCATTATCCCGTCGTGTGATCCAAAATGATCCCAAGAATTGCCTGGAGCCCCGGGTGTCTCACCGGACCAGCCAGGGGTCAGCGCTCCTCACTCTCTCGCGCTCTTGTGGGTCGTTGGTGCGACGGCCTTTTGCAACAGCAGCTGATCTGATCAACCCTCGCGGACAGGAACCGCTTGAAGGGTTGAAGAACAAACGATTGGCGTGCGGCAATAAACCGTTCGTCCTACTTTTGAGACTGAGGCTCCTTACGCAACGCGGGGTTAAGCATTGCGTGGGAACTTAAATAGAGTCTTGGGACAGCGGATCGCACCCCCTTTCTCTGAGGAGAGGCCATGGCCAAGAAACCGAAGGTCAGAGTATCTCTGCCCAGGCAGACCGGCGGATACCACCGGCCGGGCAAAGGCCGCGGCAGCTACAAACGTGCCGCAGAAAAGTTGAAATGGAAAAAGGAGGAATAATCGGGAAATGCTGCGCGAGCTTGCAACTTAAAGTTCGCGCCTCGTCCAGAGCTGGCGAAAGTTCGCCAATTCTGGAGGAGGTACGCATGGACAAGATGTCTGGTTCCGAGATCAGGAACACCGTCCGGAGAATCGCCCAAGGCGATCCGATCGTGAAGGAAATTCTGTTTTGGAACCTGCGCTACAACGGCGGGCGATGCATCGACGAGCCGTCCGTTGTGGAAGGCATCAGGTTCTGGTGCGTCGGACACAACGCCAGTCATTCGTTTTATGCAGGCGTTAAGGACGGCAAGCGGTACCAGCGGGCGTTCGGGGAAAGCGCGGACAGCGACTTTGACGACGATGATTTCCCTCGGTACGAGGAGTCGATCCGCGAGGTCCCCAACTTCCACGGCTACTACGGGCACTTCTAGTGCCCGTCCAACACAAGGAGGATGCATGAGACGCGTCACGTTCACTTTTTCTATCTAGAAGGTTCCCGCGGCGCCGGCGTGTAAGACAAGTGGCGCAGACGATTTATTTCGTTTGCGCCTCTTCCTTAAGTCGATCTCCCAGGAGAGGTCGGCTTAAGAAAGAGAAAAAACCTAAAGTGCTCCAGTTATGGAGCACTTTCAATTATCTTAAATGACTTTTAATTTCGCTCTTCACTCGTTAGGAGTATGGCATTGCAGACCAGTTCGAAAATATTTATAACTCGTTAATAGATTTGGATACGCTCCAAAGGAAATCGAACAGGCTGGTAAGTGAATTGGCATAGCTTTTACTTTGGAACATGAAGGAATAGCCTTCTTGTTTTGACGACCAGAACAATACCTTGTCGTCTACTATTGTGTAAAGCACTTTAAAGTTTATTTCCTTTGGCAATACTTTAACCTCACGATTGTATTTAATATTACCTGTTTCACCGTATTCTTTTGCTTTTTTTAGTAACTCTAAATCTGAATGAGTAAACAGAATTTGACCTTTGATATTCTTTCTGGCTCGAGCTTCCCAAAGTTCATGTAAGAACTTGAAACTAAACATTTCTTTTATGTTCTCCTGGTAATTACCAATTGTCCTTATCACTTTAGAGTTTGAGCTTAAGATAATGTTAGTGAGGTTTTTTACACCTTCTTCACCTTGAAAAAATTTAACCTGTGGCTTAATACCCGATGCTTGGAATAAAGCCTGCAGTTCTGGTTGAAGCTCTTTAGCCAGCTTTTGTTTCATTGCTATTGATTGGTGCAGATTCTCAGGATCTTCTGCTGCTATATAGGTTTTTCCTTTATCAACTATATTACTAATTAAACCTATCTTGATTAGCTCTGCGACATTGTCATAAATGGTAGGTCTTTGAAGCCCTGTCTGTCTAGAAATCTGGAGAACAGTGGCTTTTTTCAATTGTAAAATAGCCAAATAAATAAGGGATTGTGCATGGCTTAAGCCTAAAGCTTCTAGTTGTTTAACGATATTTTGCATAATTGTATAGTAATTCCGACAACAGAATCTTAGCAATTATGCCTTATTTTGTCAATATATTAGCAATTTGGGATACAGATTGTATAGTATGGATTTACAAATATTACGATCTGGTGTAATATTATTGATCAACTTAAAAGGAGGCCTGACATGACAGTTGACTACGTAGTTGCGACCGTGATCGTTCTTACCAATACGGCCCTCATTGTGTGGGCCGTGCGTAAACTCTCACTGGACCGCGTCGAAAACACCCGTCGTATAGCTGAGTACCTGAACGAGCGAATGAACTTTCTGCGGGATTCTCTCGATCGAAGCTTCACACACACTATCTACTCCACACCCTTCGATCCCGGAAAGTGCGAAATATCGGTCCGACAATTTGAAGTCGGAGGGTATGGTGGAGCATTCCCACCATACTATGTGGAAGCCGGTTATCGAATAGTGCACATTGCTACAGGCCGTTATTACGGCCAGGTCATCAGTGTTCGTGAACGGAAACCATATGTGTCAGACGAGAGCGAAAACACTGAACGCCAAGATGAATAATCTTGGCGTTAATTTTTTGTGGCAGACAGTTTCGACTAACGTAACACGAAAACATGAAATTGAAAACCATGATTATACCCAAACAGAGTAAAACAAAATACCTTTATTTGAAATTCTCTTTGTTGGCAGATTGTGTGAGAGCTACTTCTTTGGTCTTTTCCATGTAATTTGGAATTCTATTTCCTCGTTGTGCTTGCTTCGTTCGTGTTCAATGTTGACCACAGCACCCTTGGGTACTGTAATCCGTTCGTTCGCAATTTGAATCGTGAACTTTTTTTTATTTTCCAAACCTTTGGCCAAGCGCCGGATTTTCTGAATGAAAGATTTGACCGGATAAATTTTTGTAATGTCCCTAGATTTTTTTGGCATAAATAATAACTTAATGTTAAAAACACATACTATCATAATCTAACTGAATCTAGCCCTTTTTATTAATGCGGTCAAGAAAGTTTTTCGTAAGGTCGCATCTTACAATTGCTTAATTTCTAAACCAAATTAAATTACTCGTTGGATATAAAAGTAGAAAAACAAGTATACAACGGAAATGATAAGCAACAGTGTTTGATAATATTTGACAGCCTTGCGGCGGATAATTTTTTGGAACACATAAATAGAAAATGCCAGTGCCAATACCAAAAGAGCTGGCAGAACATAGCCATATCCAACGATTGCTATAAGCCAGCCCCATTTATTTTTGGCAATTAACGCATTGTCCTTTGATAAATCAGGGGCTGTGCCGACACCTAAAATCAATGCTTCTTCCCGGGTAAACAAAGCGGTATTTGATGTGTCAGCCTTTCGATTACCAGCACATGCATTAGTTCGGTAACTGACTCCATCTATTTTCTTTAAAAATAGGAGGTAAGTTTTGCCATTTTCCAATTCGTAATCGACTGAGGAGAAAATGTCTGGACCTAGTTCTCTACCCCTAACCGCGATTGTTTCTGGTCCTGTTCCTTTGTAGTAACGTTCAACCTGAAATTTTAAATAGCTATCAAAAAAAATTCCATCTATCGTCCCGGCTGCTACCGTGTCTGCCATATTACGATAATCTTGAATATCGAAAGGTCCCGCGCAAGAAGCAGAAACACCAGTGGGTATTAAAGTTATTAAGACCAAAAACAGTATAATAATTTTTTTCATAAAACCAATATTTACGAAATAGCTAACACCATCATAAAAGTCCAATATTGATCATTGGTATTTCTTCACTGTAGGTTCTGGCTACACACTCGAACGTACCATCTTTCATAAAGAAAACATAATGTTTATACTCCTGTTTATTCTCAACTTCTTTTATGACTGTTCCTCCAAATTCAGTAATAGATTTCCAATCAGAACCCTCGATTTCATAAAAATTATCCCAACCTATACTTTTAGAGATTTCTGGATAATTTTCCCATCCAAGCTTTTCTGCAGTCGATGCTTTCCATGCTGAATTATTGTTCTTCCCATAAAATCCCTCATCGTTTGGATCTCCAACGCGATACATCAAACAATCTTTGAAAATAATTCTTCCCTTATCACCCTCTTTAAATTGTTCGTAAATAAAGTAGTTAAGATCGAATACTAAAATTATGTCCTTGCCAACCACTTTAAAATCAGGCCAAGAACCGTTAGGATCGGCTTCATAATTATGATTGAGTTGTTTTAACATAATTCTCATGGGTTTATGATAACAAAAAACACTATCTACTGATAGCGTTCTTTGTTGGCAGCCCCACGGGGAATCGAACCCCGATTACCAGGATGAAAACCTGGTGTCCTAACCGTTAGACGATAGGGCCGCGTCTCAGCTGGTAAACCTTCGCATCCATTCTAATGGCTGCTACGGTTTACATGCTGCTCCTTTCAAAAAATTTGCTCTCGGCCCTTCGGGCCTGCGACTCAAATTTTTTGGGATTTATGGCAAGTAAAATTGCTAAGTAATTATACAAAAAAACCGACTCTCTTTCAAGGGTGTCTAAAGACGGTTCAGCCTATTGTTCCTGAATGTCTATAAGGGTAAAACTATCCAAACTCCCCTCGTATGTCACTGCTACTGACTTCCCCATCAAGCTATTATAATCGCGACTGGTATTAATATAAATTATTCGGTCAGAATCTTCGAGCATAAGCATAAGGTTCCCCCGGCTTTTATCATTAGAAATTCTTAGTTCTCCCAACCAAACATTCTCATCAATATTTCCATTTTGCGATTGCGTTGCTTGGGCCCTGATTCTGATTAACATTTGCATTTTGGTTAGTGATTTCTTCATCATCTCCAGCCTGATTATTCCAAAGTAAAAATCCTCCAATAACAACTACAACCGCAACTAATAATAAATATGATTTTTTCATAAAGGAATTTAGATGCTTACGTTTGAATAATATCTTAAAAAATGTCCTAATTCAACACTAACAATAAGCTCAAATGGCAAGTTAATAAAGCCTGTAATTTTGTAAAATTGTCCTATTGAGATCAACTTTTATTCGGTTAAAAATATAGTGGAATCATTAACATTAAGGAGATCAAATATGGCACATAGAATCACCACAGATCCCGGCGAGAGAAACGTCGTTTATGATGACGACCGACGAACTATTGTTCGGTATGATTCTCCGTTAGCGAGGATTATTTGGCCAATTCTAACGATCATCAATTTGCTTTTGGGACTGAGATTCTTGTTACGCCTAGTTGGATCCGACCCTTCTACAGGTTTTGTTGATCTGGTTTATAGATTGTCTAGTCCTCTGGCTGATCCGTTTTTAGGAGTAGTCCGCTCTACAGCCACGACAAATGGTGTGATAGAATGGTCAACCCTGGTTGCAATGATCGCATACTGGCTGGCCGCCTGGATTCTGCTTTGGGCTACTTCAGCCCCTCGAGCGCTGACAAGGTATTAATTCTTAACTAAAAACATATGGCAGTTATAGTTCACGAAACTCAAGATTACAGTGTGAGACCTCATTATCGAGCAACTCAAGTTGTTTGGTACATCGCTTATTTCATTGAGGCTCTGCTCGGGATAAGATTCATTCTGAGGTTGATTGGAGCAAACCCCGCCGCAGGATTCACGGACCTGATTTATACCATCACTGCGCCACTCGTTGCACCCTTCAACAACATTGTTAGGAATGCGCGAATAGAAGGAAGTGTTTTTGATTGGAATACCCTTATTGCTATGGTTGTCTACTGGCTATTGGCTTGGGCCATTGTGCGTCTGTTTTTCATAGGTCGTCCAGTTTCGGAAGAAGAAGCTGAACATGAGATCAGGCGAGAAAACAAGGTTTAACCGGTACAGAAAAACCGCCAGCCAGGCGGTTTTTTGTTTGAAAAAAAACAGCCTCTGCTTCCCAATCGTGGGAAGCAGAGGCTGCGCCAAATCCAGTTAGTGTACGAGATTGCTTACGCACCACTCGTACAAATTCTGGAATGCTTTCAGCCATGGACTTGCGTTGAAGTCTTTCCTCCATTCTTGCGGTACCCACGGCCACTGCCATGGGAGCGACGTCCGCTCCAGGTGGGGCATAATCGCCACGTGACGGCCGTCCTGGGAACAAATCGCCGCGATGCCTTGCGGACTGCCGTTGGGATTGAACGGATATACCTCCGTGGGACTGCCCTCGTTGTCCACGTACCGGACCGGTGCCAGCTTCTCATCGAGCATCCAATCGAGGATGTCTCGATCAGCACGGAACTGTCCTTCGCCGTGGGCGAGCCAGATGCCCAAGATCGATCCAGCCATGCCCTTGAACATGATGGCCGGACTTTCCTCGATCCGCACCGTAGTGAATCGGGATTCGAACCGCCCCGACTTGTTTCGGATGAACCGAGGTTGGAGGTTTTCCGAGACATCGAATCCCGGGACGCAGCCAAGCAGCGGTGAGAGTTGCGCCCCGTTACAAACGCCGAGCGAGAAGGTGTTCTTGCGGTTACGGAACCGCTCAAACTGTCTGGCCAGCTCTTCGTTGAAACGGATCACGCCCGCCCAGCCCTTGGCTGAGTCGAGTACGTCCCCGAACGAGAATCCGCCCGGGAACACGAGGCCCACGAACTCATCGAGGGAAACGTTCCCCGCGATAAGATCATTGGTTGTGACGTCCTGCACTTCGAACCCCACAAGCATGAGGGTGGCGGCCATTTCACGATCGCCGTTGGTTCCCTCTTCACGAAGCAGAGCCACCCGTGGCTTGATCGCCGGGTTGTCGTTTGGATAAACAGGAGTGAAGGTCATCCCATAGGGTGGTTCGGTAACCACCCGCAGAGACTGCTCCTGCTGTATCGTGCAGTCGGGGTCGGCTTGAAGCCGTTCGAGACGGTTGCCCGTCTCTTCCCAGACTGAACGCAGCTCCACCATGGAATCATCAAGCACGCGATTGTGGTTGTGTTGGACGACAACCTTTCCCCCGTACTCTCCGACCTCGCCGATCTTCACGATCGGCAACTCAAGCTCTCCTTTAAGCAGCCCGAGTGCCATGATTGAACTACCAGGCGTCAGTTCCAGTACCAGTCCTGGCTCCTCTGCGAACAGAGTCGACAGGACCGGCCGGTTACCGGCAAGATCGAGCTTGAGTCCGGTGTTGCCAGCGAACGCCATCTCAAGCACTGCGGTGATGAGACCGCCGTCTGAGACATCATGCACTGACTCGACGACCCCTTCGAGGATCAACTGCTGTACCCCCTCGAATGTCTTCTTGAGAGCCTGAGTGTCGTTAACATCCGGACACTCCATGCCTATCTGGTTGAAAGTCTGGGCCAAAGCCGATCCGCCGAGGCGGGCCTGCCCTAACCCTAAGTCCAACCAGTACAGATGGTTGCCCGGACGTTTCAGGTCCGGCGTCACCCTCTTGGTGAAGTCCGACGTTGCCGCGTACGTGGCAACGATGAACTGGCCTGGAGCCTTGATGATCTCCTCGACCCCGGCTTCACCGATGAGCTTAACGGCCATCGAAAGAGAGTCCTTGCCGCCATCGATGGCCATCCCAAGCATGATCATGAGCCGCTCGGCAGCTTCCGCTGCCTCAAGCAGCCTGGGACCCTCGCCCGGTTTCTTTGCTGCCCACATCCAGTTGCCGGAACACTTGATCTGTTGAGGATCAT
>DASPKQ010000026.1:0-12034 GCA_035627995.1 Verrucomicrobiia bacterium
CATATCGCATTGTCAGGTGCCAATCTTCGCATTAAAGACGAGGAAACACAAACTGAATTTATTCCGTATGTAGTTGAGCCGACTTTTGGCCTAGACCGTATTATGCTAGCGGTTCTTGTTGATGCTTATTCTGAAAGCGAAGCACGTTCCGGAAAGGAAGATGCTGTGCATGAAAAAGAAGTCACTCTCAGATTGCCAAAGCAGATAGCTCCTATTAAGGTTGCTGTGCTTCCGTTGTCTAAAAAAGACGAATTGGCCACGCCAGCATTAAACATTTATCGCGATTTACAAAAACGATGGATGTGTCAGTATGATGAAACTGGATCTATCGGTAAGCGTTATCGAAGGCAAGACGAAATCGGAACTCCTTATTGCTTGACGGTTGATTTTGATACAGGTAAAGATAATTCAGTAACCGTTCGAGACCGAGACACAATGCAACAAGATCGAATAAAAATTTCTGAGCTGAAAAATTACTTCCAAGAGAAACTAAACTGCTAATCCCAAAAACCCTGCTAAAGAAGTGGGGTTTTAAACTATGACCAATCAGCCAACACATCTTTATACCAAAAAAGTCCTTAAAAACGGCCTAACTCTTTTAATGGTGCCAATCGAGACTGCCGCCTCGGTTACGATGACCGTTTTTATTAAGGCTGGATCTAGGTACGAATCCGAAGATCAGAATGGTATTTCACATTTTTTGGAGCATCTACATTTTAAAGGTAGCCGAAAATATCCAAATGCCAAAAAGCTTTCCGAAACCGTGGACTCAATCGGCGGCGAGTTCAACGCTTATACCGGCAAAGAGCACACACAGTATTTTATCCGCGCAGCTTACGAGCACTTGGATTTGGTTTTTGAAGTTCTGACAGATATGATCCAAAATCCTTTGATAGACGAAAAGGAATTGGAACGGGAAAAAGGAGTTATTATTGAGGAGATTAATATGTACCGCGATAATCCTCAGATTCATGTGGAATCGATTTTTGAGGAATCGCTCTGGCCTGATACACCTTTGGGACGTGATATTGCGGGTACCGCAGAGGTCGTCCGGAAGATAAGCAAACAGGACGTGATGAATTACAGAAAAAAATATTACCAACCAGGTAATATGATTATTGCTGTGGCCGGACAATTTGATCAAAAAAAATTCGAGACTATGATTGATGAGCATTGGGGCAAATTGCCTTCAACTCACATCTTCAACTACAAACCCGTTAATGGAAGGCAAAATAAGCCTCGTGTAAAAGTTCAAACTAAAGCTACTGAGCAGGCTCATCTAATAGTCGGATTCAAGGGTTACCCATTTCGTCACAGGAACAACAATGCTTTGAGAATTCTGGCTACAACCTTAGGAGGAGGTATGAGTTCCAGGCTCTTTTTGCGGGTTCGTGAAAGAATGGGTTTGGCTTATTACATTTCTGCATCGCTTAATAATTATCTGGATTCTGGGAATTTTACGATTCAGGCCGGGCTCAAGGTAGACAGTGTTACTCCGGCCATTGATGTTATCCTTCAGGAATTGTATAAGGTTCGGGACCAAGGGATTACCGTTGGGGAATTAAAAAAAGCCAAAGAGTATATTAAAGGTAAGATTGCTTTGGCTTTGGAAGATCCGCATGACAAGCTGGAATGGTATTTGGGACAAGAAGCATTTATCGGTAGGATCCGAACCATCAAGCAGACTTTCGAGGAATTCGATGCAGTGACATTAGATCAGGTAAAAAAAGTTGCAGAGGATATAATCAAAGAAGATTGCGTTAACCTTGCACTTATTGGTCCATTTAAAGACAGTAAGATTTTTGAAAAGAAACTAGGTATATAAATTATGAGAATCGGATCTCATGTTTCCATTGCTGGTGGAGCTTGGAACGCGCCGGGCAATGCAGCCAAAGTAGGAGCGGAAGTCTTTCAGATTTTTTCCAGATCGCCGCATGGCGGACCAGTAAAGCCGATTGATGAAGAAACACAAACAAAATTCAAAGCCGAAATGAAGAAACATGGCTTTGATACTTTTTATATTCATACGCCTTATTTTATTAATTTTGCTTCAGAGAAAAATAATATTCGATACGGATCAATCTCTGTTGTCCGCCAAGAACTCGAACGTGGCACTCTGCTCGGATGCCGGGCGATAATGACTCACCTTGGGAGCTTTGGTGAAATGACAGATAAGGAAGGTTTGGAGGTTGTAGCTAAGTCAATTAGCAAGGTTATGGATGGTTATGAGGGTACAACTCAACTGCTATTAGAAATTTCCGCCGGCGCAGGAAGAATTGTTGGTGATACATTTGAGGAAATCGCAGCTATCTTAGATAACAAATTGGTTAAGAAATACAATGTAGGCGTATGCTTTGACACTTGCCATGCTTTTGCGTCTTGCTATGATTTAACGAATAAAAAATCAGTTGATGATACGTTAAAGAAATTCGATAAACTGATCGGGTTTGAAAAACTAATTGTAGTCCATGCTAATGATTCCAAAGCAGAATGCGGTAAGCATTTAGATCGCCATGAGCATATCGGTCGGGGAAAAATTGGATTGGAAGGATTTAAGCTCCTCGCCAAGCATCCTAAGTTTGGAAAACTGGATTGGATTTTAGAGACTCCAAAAGACGATCCAACTTGGGACCCAATGAATATTGCAACTTTAAAGAAACTCCGAGCATAAAACATGAAAAAAATATTATTCGGAATACTTTTATTTGCCGGCATTTTATTTTTTTCAAATGCTCAGGCTGATCAGATAGATCGTTACGATGTAAGAATTCAAGTTGATAACGAAGGGGTTTTGCATGTACGTGAAATCATTACTTATAATTTTTTTGATGTTCCGGGACACGGAATTTTTCGCGATATTCCTTATAAATATCAAAGAGATAGTATAAACTACAGTATTCGAATTTCTGATGTAAATGTATTCGGAAGCACTAACGAATTCGAAACTTCTAAATCGGGTGGCATACTGTCCATAAAAATCGGTGATCCTAATAGAACAGTGACTGGTATACAAACTTATACTATTACTTATAAGGTTGAAAGAGCTATTAATTATTTTAACGATCATGATGAGCTGTACTGGAACGCAATTGGCACTAATTGGGATGTTCCAATTTACAACGCTCAGGTAGATGTGATTTTACCGGAAGGCATTAAAGAATCAGATATCCGTAAATCTTGTTTGGCGGGTCCATCGGGTTCAGTAATAGGGTGCGATGCACTAACCACGGCCAATAGTGCATCCTATTTTGCCCAGGCTCAGCTTATGCCCCATGAAGGATTCACCGTTGTGGTTGGCTGGCCGGTAGGAATAGTCAAAAAGCCAGGACTTGCAAGTGTCATCGTTGGTTTCTTACGAGACAATATAGGATTTTTGATTCCATTTTTGGTTCTCGTGATAATGCTTTTCGTTTGGAATTCGTACGGTAGAGATCCAGTTTCAAAATTGCCAGTTGCGGCACAGTACGAACCGCCGGAAGGACTCACTCCCATTGAAGCTGGGTTTCTTTTAGATGAAAAAAATCAAAGTCAGGAAATTACGGCAGAAATTATTTATTTAGCCACTCTTGGATTTTTAAAAATTGAACGCATACCGAAAAAAGGCTGGTTTGGAAAAGATGATTTTAAACTCATAAAGCTTAAGGATGAAAAGGATTTGCCTCACGCGTTTGATCGCAATCTCTTACGAACTTTGTTTTCCATGGGACCGTCAGAAGTTCTTCTTTCAAGTTTGAGTAAAAAATACAAATTAACCCGGGAAAATTTCGCACCACACACAGTTTCAAATGCTATGGTTAAGGCGGGATATTATGATCGCGATCCGCTTAAAATTCGAACTTGGTATACCGGAGTTGCCGGCGCCTTGATTTTTTTCTTGTTTTATTTTTTTCTTGAAGTTGTTTCTCTTTGGGGATTTATAATTCCAGTAATTATTTCTCTGGCTATAATTTGGGTCATTGGCTATTTTATGCCGAAAAGAACACAAAAAGGAGCTGACGCTAGACAACTCGTTTTAGGACTCAAAGAGTATTTGTCCGTAGCGGAAAAAGATAGACTCGATTTTCATAATGACCCGCAGAAAGATCCTAAAGTCTTTGAAAAGCTTTTGCCGTATGCAATCGCATTAGGTGTTTCTAAGCAGTGGGCCAAAAAATTTGAAGGACTGTTTGATTTCCACCCTTCCTGGTTTATTGATCCAACACGATCCAGTTTTAACCCAATTTTATTTAATTCTTCAATTTCAGGGTTTAGTTCAGGATTTCGTACCATGGTCCTGGAGGCGGACAAATCTGCTGCAGGAGCCGGGCGTTCAGGTTTTGGTGGAGGGGGATTTTCCGGCGGCGGGTTCGGAGGTGGAGGTGGAGGCAGGTGGTAGAAATGCCAGTATTCAATTGCCGGGGTTTAATGCTATAATCCAAATATGGAAGAAAGAAAAACAACTGTTGAAGTCTCAACTCTATCCATTCTGAAAGTAATCTTTGTATTACTTTTGGCCTGGTTTTTGTTCTCTATAAGGGAGATACTTTTGCTCATTCTGATTTCTGTTATTATTTCGTCGGCAATGGATCCGCTGGTGGATTACCTTAAAAAGAGAAGGATTCCCCGAGGTCTAAGTGTGCTTTTGGTTTATATTGTTTTTCTCAGTGTATTGGGTCTCATAATTTACTTGCTTATTCCGCCCATCGCACAACAGGCCGGTCAAATTGCTGAAAGTGATTTTATTGATAAAATAAATTCTAATCTCGGAAAGTATCGTGCTCAATTGGAGCAGTACGGCATTATAGAGAACATTGAAAATAACGTCCGAGAGTGGGCTGGGAATCTTTCGACTACTTTATTCCGCGCAACGCAAGGGATTTTTACCGGACTGATTTCGACTTTGACCGTTCTGGTAATTTCTTTTTATTTAACTGCCGAAGAAAACGGCATGAAGAATTTGGTTAAAAATTTAAGTCCTTACAAACACCAAGCTTATTTGATGAGTCTGGTAAATAAAATTCAGAAGAAGATGGGGTATTGGGTTTTGGGCCAAATTATTCTTTCTGTAATTATTTTTGGTTTAACTTTTTTGGGCTTAACTATATTGAAAGTAGATTTTGCATTAGTACTTGCTCTAATTGCCGGCGTATTAGAAATTATCCCGATTATTGGTCCGTTCATTGCTTTAATCCCGGCTGTATTTTTTGCCTTCCTTCAAAATCCACCACTGGCATTAGCCGTTTTGGTTCTCTATATTGTTATTCAGCAACTTGAAAACCATGTTATTGTTCCAGTGGTAATGAGTAAAAGTGTTGGGCTAAACCCAATTCTGGTCATCGTTGGTATTTTGGTCGGTGGAACATTAGGTGGCTGGATCGGTGCTGTGATTGCAATCCCGATTATTAGTTCCATTTCAATTTTCTTATCTGATATTTGGGAGCAGCAAGAAACGTAAATTAAAAATAAACGTCCCGACCAAGTGTTCCTTGGCCGGGACTTTTTTATTCATGTAACCATCGGGTTAGTGGACGGTCTTGGGATTGTGCGTCCCGATTGGGTCCATGAAGATGAAATCCAGCCCCCTTTCGAGGTCTCGACAGAATGTTTGACGCAGATTGATCCAGATGCGGTCGACTGTCTCTGGATCGCAGGAGCGGTCGAAATCGAGAATGATCTCGGATCCTTGTTGCTCGACTTGAAACCTTCCCTGCGAGGCGAGACCTAAGGCGTTCGGATCAACCCTGAGTGTGTTGAACATGGCTGTCAGCTCGATCCCGACGAGCAGGATGCGGTAGTCGGCCAAGTCAACAGATGTCGCGCGGTTCATCAGTGCCTCCTTGTGGCAACTGCTTGCCTGTATTATAGTTAATTTTTCGGTGCAAGCAAATTCAACGCATTTATGTTATAATTTGCTTACGCCTCAGGGGCTTTTTCTTTATTCCGGAGCAGAATTTTAATACCTTTATGACCAACGACACTAGAGAAAAATTCTATATCACGACCCCCATTTACTATGTAAATGATAAGCCGCATATCGGTTCTGCTTACACCACAATCGCTGCGGATGTTTTGGCGCGCCTCCATAGGCAGTTGGGCAAGGATGTGTGGTTTTTAACCGGAACAGCAGAGCATGGAACTAAGATTGCCAATTCTGCAGAAGAAGCAGGTAAGTCACCAGAGGATTTTGTAGTAGAAAATTCCGCTAAATTTTCCTTAGCATGGGACCATTTGGATATTGGTTTTGATGATTTTATCAGGACTACGGAACCACGACACGAACAAAACGTCATCGAATTTTTTAAGAAACTGAAGGACTCCGGCAGGGTCTATGAAGGTGATTACGAAGGATTATACTGCGTAGGTTGTGAAGCCTTTAAAAAAGAATCAGAACTTATAGACGGACTCTGCCCTTTGCACAAAAAAAAGCCAGAGTTAATCAAGGAAAAAAACTGGTTTTTTAAACTGTCTGATTACGGGCCGCAGCTTAAAGAATTGATCGAGAATGGTGAAATTCAAATCGCTCCGCAAGAACGCAGAAACGAAATCCTCTCGTTTATTAATCAAGGACTGGAAGATATCACTATTTCCCGGCGGACAGCAAAGTTTGCCATTCCCTTGCCTTGGGACAAAGAGCAGACAATTTACGTGTGGTTGGATGAATTGTTTAATTATTGCTCTGCCGTAGGCTACGCCGATGACAAAGAAAAGTTTAAGAAGTACTGGCCAGCAGATTTGCATTTGGTTGGTAAGGACATCATTAAATTCCATTGCGTGTATTGGCCTGCATTGCTTTTAGCCATTGGCGAAAAGCCACCTCAAAAAGTTTATGCCCACGGATTTTTTACCGTTGGCGGACAAAAAATCAGTAAAACCCTGGGTAATATTATTGACCCCGTGGAATGGGTGCAAAAATACGGATCCGATGCCGTGAGATACTTTTTGCTGCGCGAAGTGCCTTTCGGCCAAGACGGTGACATTAGTGAAGAAAAAATCAAAGCACGATATAACGGTGATTTGGCTAATGGGTTGGGCAATCTTTTCTCTCGCGTCACCAATATGGTTGAAAAATTTCAGGACGGAGATGTTGAATACATCAAGTCCCCAAAAGATCTTTCAGATGCAACTGAAGCCTTCTTGAATCTTAATTTTTCAGAAGGCCTGGTTAGAATATGGGAAGAAATAGCCTGGGCGAATCAACTCATAGACAAGGCCAAACCGTGGGAGCTGGTTAAAACCGAACCAGATAAAGTAAAAGAACTGTTGATCAATTTAGTATCTCTGCTTTACGATATCTCAATTAAACTTTCTCCGATTTTACCGGAGGCATCCAATAAAATCCGAAAAGTTTTGGAATCTGAAAAAATAACGAAAGCTGAACCTTTGTTCGCAAAAGTGGAATAATTATGTTCTTTGATACACACACCCACGTCAATTTCTCAGCGTTTGCCAAAGATGCTGAAGAAATTTTGAATCGTGCTCAAAAAGATACCTGGTTGATTAATGTCGGAACACAGTTAGATACTAGTACCCAGGCCGTTGAAATTGCCAAAAGATTTGAAACAGGCGTGTATGCTGCCATTGGATTGCATCCAATCCATACTTACCAGCAAACGGTAGACGAAGAAGAAACTCATTTTAAAACCCGAGAAGAGCACTTTAAGAGCGAGGCTTACGAACAGTTGCTTACGGAAAAAGTAGTGGCAGTGGGTGAATGCGGTTTAGATTATTTTCGACTGCCGCCTGACAATAAAGAGAGTGCAAAAGTTAAGCAAAAACAATCTTTTGTCTCACAACTAAATTTTGCTTCAAAACACGGCTTACCTGTAATCATTCATTGTCGGGATGCTTATGAAGATCTTGCGGAGGTGATTAAATCGGAATACCAAGGCTTAGGTGTTATTCACTCTTATACAGGGGATTGGGCAGCAGCCAAGAAGTTTCTGGACCTGGGTTTCTACGTGGCATTTAATGGAATTTTAACCTTTGATAAAACCGGAAGGTTGGCCGAAGTGGTCAGAAACATGCCATCTGATAAAATACTATCAGAGACTGATGCACCTTATCTTACACCGCCGCCGTTTCGCGGCAAGCGCAATGAGCCCTCATATGTCCGTTACGTTGTTGAAAAGATTGCCGAGATTAGGGGAGTCGATCCAGCTGCTGCCGAGGAACTCACGTTTAATAACGCTTGCAAACTCTTTAATATAAAACAGTAATGTA
This sequence comes from Verrucomicrobiia bacterium, assembly GCA_035627995.1. Taxonomy (GTDB): domain Bacteria; phylum Patescibacteriota; class Doudnabacteria; order UBA920; family O2-02-FULL-48-8; genus DASPKQ01. The sequence goes on from DASPKQ010000026.1 coordinate 8,200, forward strand.
CGATCACCGACAAAAAGATAAATATTGGCAGGACAAGTGGGAAGCAGAAAAACTTTACGCTACTCCTGAAAATCCGGATCCATCCAAGAAACAGTACATCTTGGATATGTTTCCTTATCCGTCCGGAGCTGGACTTCACGTCGGCCATCCAATTGGATATATAGGTACTGATATCCTATCTCGTTTTGCGCGCATGAACGGTAAGCATGTGCTTCACCCAATGGGCTGGGATGCTTTTGGTTTGCCCGCAGAAAACTATGCTATTAAGGCGGGAGTGCACCCTGAAGTGACAACGAAACAAAATACTGATCGTTTTCGTGAACAGTTAAAGATGATTGGATTATCTTATGACTGGTCAAAAGAGATAAACACTTCTCAACCAGAGTATTATAAATGGACCCAATGGTTATTTCTGCAACTTTACAAGAACGGATTGGCTTACAAAAAAGAAGCCTATGTTAATTGGTGCCCCAAAGACCAAACTGTGTTAGCTAATGAGCAAGTCATTAACGGGTGCTGCGATCGTTGTGGATCGAAGGTTGAGCAAAAGCTTTTATCCCAATGGTTTTTCAAAATCACAGATTATGCAGAGAGATTGCTTAATGATATCGAAAAAGTTGACTGGCCAGAACCAATTAAACAGATGCAAAAAAATTGGATTGGCCGATCATCTGGTGCTCGTCTTAAATTTTATGTAAAGGACTCCGACAGAGCTATTGAAATTTTCACCACCAGACCAGACACTTTATTCGGTGCTACCTATATGGTTTTGGCTCCAGAGCATCCTATGGTAGATGAGATTACTACTGACGACCGAAAAGAGGTAATTCAAAAATATATTGATCAAACCAAACTAAAATCAGAACTGGAACGGACTGCTTTGGAAAAAAACAAAACCGGAGAGTTTACTGGATCCTATGCTATTAACCCTGCAACCGAGGAAGAGATTCCGATTTGGATAGCAGACTATGTTTTAATAAGTTACGGTAGCGGCGCTATTATGGCTGTTCCTGCCCATGACGAGCGCGATTTTGAATTTGCCAAAAAGTATAACCTGCCAATCAAAAAAGTAATTAATGCTCCTTCGAATTTTAAAGAAGAAGTTTATACAGGGGAAGGTTCATTAATAAATTCAGGTGAGTATTCTTTGCTTAATTCGGTCGAAGCTCGGAATCACATCACGGCCGACTTTGGTAAACAGGAAGTGCAATACCGGCTACGAGATTGGCTGGTGTCGAGACAAAGATATTGGGGCGCACCAATTCCAATCATTTATTGTGACGAACATGGTATGCAACCTGTATCTGAAAGTGATCTGCCGGTTAAATTGCCAACAGACGTTGATTTCAAGCCAACAGGTGAATCGCCATTGGTCTATTCCAAGGAATTTCATAATGTAACCTGTCCAATTTGTAGCAAACCGGCTAGACGCGATTCTGATACCATGGATACCTTTGTGGATTCATCATGGTACTTCTTTAGATACACTGACGTACAAAACCAAGACCAATTTGCAAATCAAAAGCATATTAATGAATGGATGCCGATTGATACTTATGTTGGTGGTGCAGACCATGCTGTTCTGCATCTTCTTTATTCGCGATTCATCACCAAGGCCTTAATAGATCTTAATTATCTGCCAAAAGACAACTTCAAAGAAGCAGAACCATTTATAAAGCTAAGAAATCAAGGAAATATTTTAGGTCCTGATGGCCAAAAAATGAGTAAATCTAAAGGAAACGTAATCAATCCGGACGACGTTATCAATGAATATGGGGCCGACTCGCTGAGAATGTATGAAATGTTTATGGGACCTTTTGAAGATGCAAAGCCTTGGAGCACGCAAGGTATTGTGGGTGTACGTAGGTTTTTGGATCGCGTTGTTAAATTTCAGGAAACATTTAAGGATGCCCAAAACGTTAACATCCATAAACTTACCAAGAAAATCACATCAGATATTACATCCATGAAATTCAATACGGCAGTAGCAGCTTTTATGGAATTCTTAAACGAGAATCCTTCAATGAGCAAGGATAATTGGGAAACATTCCTAAAGTTGTTAGCGCCGTTTGCTCCTCATATAAGCGAAGAGTTGTGGCTGGGTTTGGGCCACGACAAGTCTATTCATCTCGAATTTTGGCCAATCTACGATCCGTCGTTAATCTTGGAATCGGAAATAACTTTAGTGGTGCAAGTTTTAGGCAAAACTCGAGGTACACTTACTGTTAAAAGAGGCTTAACTCAGGAAGAAGCAAAGCAGGCAGCGTTAGAACTCGATGCCGTGAAGAAGCAACTGGAAGGCAAGGAAGTGATTAAAGAAGTTTTTGTTCCTGATAAATTGATTAATTTTGTAGTAAAGTAGTGAAAGAAAAAAGATTAGATCTCTCCGCGATCAAAATCGCAGCAAAGATTATAATCCAAGGCGGAATTGTGGTCTATCCCACAGACACTTCGTACGGTCTGGCAGTGGATGCCACTAACCTTAATGCCATAGATAAGTTGTTTCAGCTTAAGGGGCGTCAGAAGCAAAAACCGATTCACGTTATTTTTCCATCTTTCGTAGAACTGAACCGTGCTGTAAAGCTGAATTCAATAGCCAAGCGGTTAATGCAAAAATTCTTTCCAGGACCATTAACTCTTGTTTTACCTCTAAAGAGTAAAAGCGAGAACTGGGAAATCTTGTCTGCTGGCACTGGATACTTAGGTTTTAGAAATCCAGATGATCAGATAGTCAAAGCATTGGTGAGAGAATGCAAATTGCCAATTACAACTACCTCGGCTAACTTAAGCGGCAAAGCTAATACATATTCAGTTAAGCAAGTGAAAAGGCAATTTAAGAAATCAAAGATTAAGCCAAATTTATACTTAAACGGCGGAACTCTAAAAAAAATTAAACCTTCGACTGTGATAAGGATTTCGGGCCCGACTCTTGAAATTCTAAGAGAAGGTCCAATAACGATTAAACAAATACAAAGCGCAATCTAATGCTTCCACATCACGTCCATTATTTTTCCAAGCATCTCAATCCTGAAGTAAAAGAAGTTTATTGGTTCGCGGGAATCAATTCGTTGGCTTTAACTTTGTCTTTTATTTTTGAGCCAATATATTTATACCAGCTCGGATATTCGCTGGTTAATATAATGTGGTTTTACTTCCAGGTGTATGTTTGGTTTAGTGTGCTGATCTTTTTGGGGGCAAAAGTGGCAAGCAGGGTGGGGTATAAGCATTCAATGCTTATCGGCAGTATCATGTATATTCTATATTGGACTGCACTTTACAATATTAAAAGCATTCCAGAATTGTTTTTTGTGGCCCCCTTATTCTTTGCTCTGCAGAAGTCCTTCTTCTGGCCAGCTTACGATGCGGAAGTGGCCCTAGCATCCAAGCGTGTGCAAAGGGGCCGGGAACTTGGCGCGCTTATGTCTGTGGTTGAAATAATTGCCATTGTTGGGCCCTTCTTCGGCGGACTGATTTCGTTGACCCTAGGCTTTGGCGCGTTGTTCCTAACATCCGGGACGCTTTTGCTGATTGCTGTTTATCCATTATTTAAGAGCCCGGAAGTATATACCGAGCATAATTTCGAATTTAAGAATTTCCAGCAGGTAATCAAGAAACATTGGAGGAATTTCTGGGGCTATTGGGGAATGGCGGAGGACTTAATTCTCACAAATCTTTGGCCTTTATACATTTTTCTCACTATCCCACACTTTTTAGGGGTAGGTTCGGTTGCCACATTTGCCGGGCTAACATCTGCCATGTTAATGTTATATATAGGTAAGGTTACCGATAAGAGTAACAAACAAACACTGATAAGAAAGGTTTCATTCTTTTATGG
>DASPKQ010000027.1:0-5843 GCA_035627995.1 Verrucomicrobiia bacterium
AACATGAAGCTAATAGGCCCGATGAAATGTATAAGCCTCCGGTGATTAATAATCCGAAACTTTACTACTACGACGTGGAGTCTGATAGTTCAAAAGAAATATCCTTGGAAGATGCACAGAAGTACAATTTAGATAGCAACCAAAAATCTCCGGATGGATTTGAAGTTGTTCGGGGCAATAATTCTGGTGGGGTCTTTCCTTTCTTTTTTGATGGCGGTTTTGAATACAACACCCTGTACATCCGAGGTGGGCACTATACCAAAAAAATCAACGTAACTTTGGATCCCCATTATTACTATAATTTTAAAGTTTTAGGCTGGGTTAAATAATATAATGGATAAACAACAACTACTGAGCGAATTAAGGCAATTGATTTTGGCCAATCAGGTTTCAAAAGAGGAAGTCTTATCGGTTTTTGACGAAACTTCTCCTCAGCAAGGATTTAAGCGCCATATTGGTGTGGCTGACATTTTGTATTATCTTGGTGGAGCCATTGTCTTTATCGGAATTTCTATTCTAGTTGCCCAAAATTGGGAATCTTTAAACGGCATTAGCCGAATTTTGGTTACACTCGGATCATCAGTTGCGGCTTTTGTCATGGCTGTGCTTTTTGACCGCAGCGGCAAAATGGATCAAGTCAGCGTGGCTTTCTATCTCATTTCAGCGCTGCTACTGCCTATGGGCATCTTAGTTACTTTCAGCGAAGCTGGAGTCAATCCTGAATCATCAGCTTATCAAGCTATAGCCGCTGCGATATCATTGGGCGTGTACCTAACTTCGTATTTCCTTTTCAAAAAAGAGGTGTTTAACGTATTCAATGTAATTTTTGGAACTTGGTTATTTTACAGTTTAACCACTTTGCTTGTTGGGCCAACACCATATTTCGACAGCTCGGATTATTTCTTTTATCGCAGCATGGTTGTTGGAGCCACATATCTGACATTAGGGTACTATTTTGCCACAATGAACCGGCCGCTGGCTGGACCACTTTATGCTTTTGGCAGCTTTGCATTTTTAGGATCCACTTTGGCTCTCCAAGGATATTCTCCTGACGCCAATGCTTTTTGGGAAATCATTTATCCTGGAATCGTTTTTGGAATGATTTTTTTGAGTGTTTATTTGAAGAGCAAAGCATTGTTAAGTTTTGGTTCATTATTCTTGATGATTTATATTCTTAAAATAACCGCCGAGTATTTTTCGCAAGGACTAGGCTGGCCCGCAAGCTTAGTTATCGCCGGATTGGCACTGATCGGGGTGGGTTATTACACGGTACGTTTAAAACAAAGATATATTAACTAAACCTAATGGCAGGCAGTGATAAAGCTTATAAATTTCTGATTCCGACAATAATAATCATTGCCGGAGTTTTTTTAATTGTGTCAAAAAAGAATGAATCTCGAGTTGTTAATCCAAGTCATGATTACGCTCAAAAATATCTAGTATTAGTAAGAGACCAGGATCCAAAAATAGCTTTGACGAGCTTGCGGACTGAAATGGCCACAGACAATAATTTGGCTAAACATTGCCATTCGGTCACGCACCAGATCGGGCGCGAAGCATTTAAAAAATATTCAGATTTTGCAAAAGCATTGCAGTACAATGATTTGATTTGCACCGACGGCTATTTTCACGGTGTCATTGAAGCTCGACTCCTGGACAGCAAAAATATAGAGGAAGATATCAAACATTTATGCGATGATTATCCAGAAGGAAATCCTTTAAGCTGGCAGTGTTTTCATGGAATAGGTCACGGAGTTATGTTTTATAGTGCCAACGATTTGCCAAGATCGCTGGATTTTTGTTCTGCTTATACTTCTTTATTTTCCTTGAATGAATGCTATCAGGGCGTTTATATGGAAAATTTTAACGCAGATGAGAACATCCATCCTTCTCAATACGTTGACCCTAAAGATCCATCTTACCCTTGTACTGAACAGAATGGAGAGCTAAGAAAATCGATTTGTTACAACATGGTGCCACTTTATTATCTTTCCTTGCATCCAGGAGAATACGGACGAGCGTTGGAATGGTGTGCTACTCAGGAAGGATACGAGAAGCATTGCGCATCCGGAGTCGGGTCAGTTTATGTTCGTGACAACCTTAACTCTCCAAGCGGAGTTGAAAAGGAATGCAATCGTTCCGACAATTTGGCTAGCTTTTGTATAGCTGGAGCAGCGGCTTTGCTTATTAATCAAAATGGGACACTTTCTCAAGTCATTGATTTTTGTGCGAAAGTCGAAGATCGGCACAAGGCTTCCTGTAACGCCGCGATAGATTTGAATCGTTCGAATTTCAGTCTGCAGCCAGAGTAATTGCCCAAACTTCTGTTGCTCCGGAGCGTTTTAATGTTTTTGCCATTTCGTTGAGAGTGCTACCCGTGGTTACGACATCATCTACTAATAAAAATTTTAAATGCGTCAAACGATTTTGAACCTTGAACGCATTTTTTATATTCTGTTTTCTTTGTTTAAGTCCGAGCTCAACTTGAGGTTTGGTGTATTTAACTCTTTCGATTAATGAGTTATCAATTTTGATATTAAGATTTCGAGAAAGCTCTTGAGCCAGAAGCATCGATTGGTTGAATCCCCGCCAGACGAGCCGTTTTTTGTGCAAGGGGACCGGGATCAATGAAAAGTCTTTAAAAAAGTTTTGAAGTTCATAATTTTGAAAAGATTCACCGATAATTTTTGATAAGGCCGGTGAAAGATCAGAAATGTACTTATATTTAAAAGTCTCAATGAGCTTTTTGACGTTTAGGTCTTTGTAGGGAAGAGCAGAGATTATTCCGTCAATTTTTTTTCGACTTTTACAACCGCTGTGTGTTTTGCCGAAAGGACTGGGCATAGAACATACGATGCATTTCTGTCTCTCCAGTTTTGGTAATTTTATTATGCAACTTGGGCATAAGAAATCCTCAGCTTTTCCGCAAACCAGACAATGTGGAGGGAAAACTAAATCGAGTATTTGTTTCCAAATAATTTCTAATTTCATAAAAATAAGAAATGATTCTAGCAAGTATAAATAAAAAACACCAGAACTTACTGGTGTTTTTTATTTAATCTTTTAGGCTTTGGCTAGATCTACCTGCCTGATCGTAAGATATCCTTGATCGAGTCCGACTTTAACTTCTGATGCCTCGGTAATCTCTCCGTTAATCAGCTTTTCAGCTAATGGATCCTCTATCAAATCCTGGATGGTTCGTCGGATCAATCTGGCTCCTTGCGCGGGATCATAGCTTTTTTCTGCCACGAATCTAACTGCCTCCCGGTCAAAGTTCAAGTTTATGTTTTGCTGCTTTTTAATATGTTCAGCAAGTTTATTGAATTCGAGGCTGACGATCTTTCGGATTTCTTCCATACCGAGCGGTCGGAAGACTAAAATTTTGTCGATTCGGTTGAGTAGTTCAGGTCGCATTGTTTCTTTAAGGGAGCGGAGAACATTGTCTTTAACACGGTCGTATTCAACTTCGGCTTTCTTTCGAGTATCGTCCAGTAAGTCTTCAGCTCGTTCTTGAGAAAAACCAAAAGCGCTGGCCTGTTTATTGAGATCAGTAATTCCGATATTGGAGGTCATGATTATGATTGTATTGCGGAAATTTACGCGCTTGCCGGCCGCATCAGTTAGTTGGCCTTCTTCAAGGATTTGAAGCAAAATATTGAACACGTCAGGATGAGCTTTTTCGATTTCATCGAAGAGTATTACAGCGTAAGGCTTTTTTCGGATCTCCTCAGTTAGTCGTCCGCCTTCTTCATAACCTACGTATCCGGCCGGTGCTCCAATGAGCCGAGCGACATTATGGCGTTCCATAAATTCCGACATATCAACTCTAATCAAGGCTTCTCGGTCCTCAAAGACTTCTTGTGCTAATACTTTGGCCGTTTCGGTTTTTCCGACCCCGGTAGGGCCTAAGAATAGGAAAGAGGCAAGTGGGCGTCTGGGAGAGGTGATTCCAGCTCTTGATCGTCTTATGGCTGATGCAATGACTTTGGTGGCTTCATCTTGGCCGACTATATGATTCTGCATGGTCTTTTCAAGGTTGGAGAGTTTCTTGGCTTCGGCTTTGACCAGTTTATTTAAAGGAATTTTTGTAATCAGCGATACGGTGCGGGCGATGTCTTCGGAATTAATTTCAATCAAGCTTCCAGCTTTGCGGTTTACGATTTTCTGGTATTCCTGTTTTTGCTTTTTAAGTTTGTCTTCCTGGGATTTTAAATGAAGCGCAGTTGTAAAGTCCTGTAGCATCACGGCCTTAGTTTTTTCTTCTTCCAAACGCTGCATCTCCATTTCAATCTTTTTAACTACTCGCATGTTTCGGGTTTTGGAGTTGATAGACTTGTAGTAAGCGGCAGTTTCATCAATGAGATCCAATGCTTTGTCTGGAAGGAATCGATCCGTAATGTAACGAGAGGACAAATCAACAGCGGCCTTGATTGCATTATTAGTAATGATCACATTATGATGCTTTTCATAGTTGGCTTTGAGTCCTTCCAAAATGATGTAGGATTCTTCGATTGTGGGCTCTTCAATCAGTATCGGCTGGAATCTTCGTTCCAATGCGGCATCGTGTTCAATGTGCTTTTTATATTCAGTCAGAGTAGTTGCACCAATAACTCTAATTTCGCCGCGGGCCAAAGCTGGTTTAAGAATGTTGGCCGCGTCCAATGAACCAGTGGTGGCGCCGGCGCCCACAATTGTATGAAGCTCGTCAATGAAAAGAATAATGTTGGGGTTGTCCCGGACTTCGTCAATAACTTGCTTAAGTCTTTGTTCGAATTCTCCGCGAAACATGGATCCTGCCACAACAAGGGCCATATCCAGAGTGAGGATGCGTTTATCGAGCAGGGAATCAGGCACTTCGTGTTTGGCTATGGCTAATGCCAAACCTTCAACGATTGCGGTTTTTCCCACACCCGGTTCACCAATGAGGACGGGATTGTTCTTAGTTCTCCGGTTAAGAATGCTAATAAGTCTTTCAATTTCAGATTTACGGCCAATAACGGGGTCTACTTTTCCTTTCATCGCTTTCTTTGAGATGTCAGAAGTGAAGTAATCAAGTGCTGGCGTTTTGGCTGGTTTATCTTCTGCAACCGGTTGCTCGTCGACATTCAACAGATCCGGGAAGCGGGAAACGTTTTCAAAAATAGACATTAGGTTTTTCTTTAATTCTTCAGTGGAAACTTTAAGCATGGTCAAAATGGCTTTGGCTTCGTCAGTTTCCATATCAGTAATCCCATACAAGAAATGTTCAGTGCCAATAAATTGATATTTATAACGGCTGGCAACAATAGCGGATTTTTCAATAATTTCACGCAGATTGTTCGACAACTTTGGCTGCCATTTATCCGAAAGATTGTTGATATTCATTCGAACGATCTCAGACTTAACGATTTCCGGAGTAACCTTGTTCTTTTGGAGGATTTCCGAGGCAAAAGAAGATGTTTCTTCTAGAATTCCGTACAAAAGGTGCTCGGAGCCGATATGGTCATGATGAAGATCCTCCGAGATGCGCTGAGAAGTAACTAAGGCGTTTTTAGCTCGGGAGGACAATCGTTCTAAAATGAATGAGAAATTGTTCATGTTTGGGACTGTTTTCAATAATTTTGTTGCAATACTATACTATCATTATAGCAGGTGAGTCAAGGCGACAATTACTATCTCAATTCTATCGTTTACGGCGAGGAAGTCAATTGTTGAATACTTAAATTTTTACTGTAAGAAATGACAAATAATCAAGAACTAAACTCGGCTTATGAAAAGGCAATAAAACTGCTCAGTATTAGAATGCACACATCATTTGAACTGACCAATAAACTTAAACTGCGTGGGTTTGCTGCCGATGTCAT
>DASPKQ010000028.1:0-10928 GCA_035627995.1 Verrucomicrobiia bacterium
AAGAAGAAATTTTGCTCAAATAGCTATAATTAGACAAAATAAGTATTTTGTGATATAATTATTGAGCAATAACAAAGGTTCTGAAACAAAAGTAAGCGTCAGCCGGCAAGGCTGATTCGCCTCCCGGCGAAAAACAAAAAAGTTCGGTTTAAATGAAAAATTACGAAAAAATTTCCAGTTTAATATTGAGATACGGCCTTGCGGCTACATATTTATATTCAGGCTATAGCCTGATTTTTGAATCCCGCCAATGGTTGGCTTATGTACCTTATTGGTTTTCTCAGCTTCTGCCCATTGATGTCTTAACCTATGTTAAGTTCCAGGGCGTGGCAGAACTATTGCTTGCCGCGGCTTTTATTACCGGCATTTGGCTTCGACCGGCAGCATTCCTTTCCGCATTAGAAATGATTTTAATCCTCGGCCTTTTTGGCTTTGATGGAGTAACTTTCCGCGACTTGGCTATATTAGGTGGTTCAATGGCCGTGTTTTTTCAAACATATGCCGATGAGCAAACAGCCAAGCAATCAACCACACCAACACCTGCTGCCACAACTCCCATAAGCGTTGAACAAGCTAAGCGTAATCTGACTGACTCACAAAAGAGATTTAGAATCTTTCTAGTTGCGTCAGCTTTTATTTTATTCTCAATCATTCTACTAGGATTACTTTGGCTCTCTAATACAACCAAGGATCAGGCTGGGTGGTTTACGTTCTCTTATGCTACCGGTCTTTCCATGATCGTATTGCCTTGTACGTTACCTTTGGCTTTTGTCATTGTGCCTTTGGCCATGGGCAAGGATCCTAAAAAAGGCGTGGCGATTGCCTTGGCCTTTTCTGCAGGTGTGACCATTACACTTTCTATTTATGGCGCCATAATTGCCAAGCTTGGCCAAGTTGTAGGTTTGGACCAAGCCAAAAATATCATGTACACGTTGGCTGGAGTTTTTGCGGTGGTATTTGGTTTAGGCGAATTAGGACTGGTTAAGCTTCGAGTCCCAGCATACAGTGGCGCTTTTCCTAAATTTATTCAAAATCAAAAAGACGTCAGTAAAGGATTTTTGCTTGGATTACTTTTAGGCAATGTCGGTTTAGGATGTCCTAACCCGGCGTTTTACGTTTTGCTTTCTCATATTGCCACTGTCGGAAGCATCGGTACTGGCTGGCTTCTAACCTTTATCCATGCCGTGGGACGCGTGACTCCTTTAATGCTTTTGGCAATTCTAGCTGCTTTGGGGGTCGACGCTCTTTCCATCCTCGTTAAAAGAAAAGATTCTCTTACCAGAATTACTGCCTGGGGCGTAGTCGGAGTTGGCGCTTTCATTTTAACGTTCGGATTATTGGGTCATGATTGGTACGTTTATTCAGGTATCCACGCTCTTCTTGAAGTTGTAACCCGAGAAGCCGCCTTTATGATGCGTTATGCGGATCAATTCGGAGGCATTGCTCACGCCCATGAAATTCCTGGCGGGAAATGGTTGCCTTATGGCAGCTGGCTCATGGTTACCTTAATTGTCATCCCATTGATTTGGAATTGGAGAAAGAAGTATAAGGATGTCCCAGCAGACGCCACAGAGCATAGGCAAACTTTGCGTTGGATGGGCGCTTATGTCATTACTTTCTCACTGATGCTGTACGTTTTCTTCGGAATGTATTTGCCAACTTGGGTCAAACATCAATCCATGAGTGGAGAGCATCATCAATCAATGACCGACGATCATGCGCATGCTGAAGGAACACCGACTGAGCATGAACATGCCCAGAATCCCGATATGGGAATGCCCGGTCACGACCATGAAGCTATGATGGCTGCCCAGGCACAACCAATTGATTTGGGAATGAATGTTTCAACTCGCACCTCGGGTCGAAATATAATTCATACCTTTGAATTTTTAGCCAAGAACAAAAGCACAGGTGCCACGGTAACCAATTTAGAAATTTCACATGGACAGCCATTGCATTTAGTAGGAATTCGCAACGGCGACCTTTCCCAGTTTTATCACATTCATCCGCAGTTGAGAGGGGATAGATACATCGTCGATCATGTTTTCAGTCAGGCCGGTACTTATACAATGTGGGGCGGGTTCGTTTATGACGGAGCTCATCTAACACAAAAATTTCCTGAAGTTAAAGTGGGATCAACATCAGCTTCAAGTTCCGCTTTCCAACCGATCTATAACAGAACACAGGAGCTAGGTCCTGATCTAGTGGTCAGCTTTAAAGCAGCAACTGAGCTTCATGCCGGCACATTACATAATATGGCTTTTTCCGTAACTGACAGCGGCGGATTTGATGTGCCACTCGGAAAATATTTGCAGGAAAACATGCACATTAATATCATCTCTGAAGATCTTAAACACTATTACCATTTGCACACCAACTATGGAATGATTGGAGAGGACCACGGTTCAGCCGGAGCTCACGATCACAGCTTATTGCCAAGCAATTCTGGTTTAAGTTTGGTTTCCACGGCCTATGCCCAAAGTGACGGGCATACTGATCATGCTCACGGTACTGCTACTACATCCAATACTAATGAAGAGGCACTGCTTAAGTTTAATGAAAAGGATCTAAGAATTCGTCTGGCCTTCCCTGAACCGGGCAACTATAAGGTATTTGGAGAATTTGTTTCTGCCAGCAACCCGAATAAAGTTTATTTAACTGAATTTTGGGTAAAGGTTGGCGACCCCCTACCACAATCTAATCGAACCGCTCCGCTTAATAAATGGTTACTAGTAGTAGTCTCAGTGATCCTTATCGGGGCTGTAATGCCGTTTGTATTTAAATATTTAAACGAAGATAAAATAAAAGTTTAATTATGAATAAATACGTCATCATTGGAATCATTGCGGTTGTATTAGTCGGTGTAGGTTTGGCTTTTTCCAAAATCAAACCGCAAAGTGACCGAGTAGTTCAAGGCACTGGCAACGAAGTAAAATTTACAGTCCGCGCCGTTAAGAACGAATGGCGATGGGATACTGAATTAATCAAGGTTAACGCTGGAGATAAGGTCATTTTAACCTTAATTAACGAAGATGATTATGATCACGGCGTGGGGTTGGACGCATATGGAATTAATGAACGCATGCCAGCCAACGGCACCATAACCATTGAATTTACTGCTACCAGAAAAGGTAAATTTAGTTTCTATTGTTCAGTTCCTTGTGGTAAAGGCGAAGTCGCAGGAAAGACCCGGGACCATTTTGATATGTTGGGCGAGTTGGAAGTCGTTTAATGTTCGAACTAAGTGAGAACTTCTCGCTTTCGCTCGAAGAATATAAAAAATCATGGCTGAAGCTCAATCAGGAAAAATGGAATCAATCGTTTTAAGAGTGCGGGGCATGCATTGTGCAGCCTGCGCGCTTTTAATTAATAAACTGTTAGCCAAACAACTCGGAGTATCCCAAGTTGAAGCAAGTTTCGGCGCGGAAAGAGTTAAGCTTACGTATGATCCATCCAAAATCAGTTTGCCGCAGATGGATGAGTTTCTTCATAAGCTTGGATACGATTTGGTAAGACCGGAAGAAGAGGTTGATACCGAAGCCATTGAGAAGCATCGTAAGAAAGAGCAGATTGCAGCCAAGCGACGAGTTATTCTGGCCTTTATCATTTCTACCCCAATTATCGTCTATTACATGTCGGTGCACATTTTCAACCTCCGTCATGTTCATGAAGTTTTTGGAATCGATTTGAATTTTATTTATTGGGTCATGTCGACATGGGTGCAATTCGGAGTCGGCTGGCCATTTTATAGAAACGCATGGTCTGCTGTGCGAGCAGGTTCCGCTAACATGGATGTGCTCGTGGTTTTGGGAACGACTGCGGCTTACCTATACAGCATGATCGGGTTTATATTCTTTAACCTAGACCATCCTTACTGGGAGAGTTCCGCGGCGTTAATGTCCTTCATCTTGCTTGGTAGATTCCTCGAGATCAGAGCTCGCGCCCGAGCATCTGATGCAGTGAAAAAACTTATTAAACTTGAAGCCAAGGACGCTATAGTTATTCGCGATGGACAAGAAGTTAAAGTTCCCATTGACCAGGTTAAAGTCGGGGAAATAGTTGTAGTCAAACCAGGGCAAAAAGTTCCGGTTGACGGTACGATCATAGAGGGTGAAAGCGCTTTCGATGAAAAAGTGGTCACTGGAGAAAGCATGCCCGTTAATAAAAAAGTCGGGGACAAGGTTATTGGTGCCACCGTTAATTCTTATGGTTTAATCAAATTCAAGGCTGAGAAGGTCGGCAAAGACACTTTGCTTTATCAAATCGTCCGAATGGTTGAAGATGCCCAGGCTACTAAGGCTCCGATTCAAGGTTTGGCAGATAAAATCGCTGAATACTTCGTTCCGTTTATTATATTACTTGCCGTGGTCGTGTTCATTGGTTGGTTCTATGTCGCGGATTTTCCTTTCCGCGCCGCACTCAACCGATCCATTGCCGTTTTGGTCATTTCATGTCCTTGCGCGTTAGGTCTGGCAACTCCCATGGCCTTAATCGTGGGCATCGGCAAAAGCGCTGAGTACGGAATTTTAGCTAAGGGTGGTGAAGCAATTGAGAGAGCTAAAAACCTAACTACTATTGCTTTCGACAAAACCGGAACATTAACAAAGGGTCAACCAGACGTTACAAATTTTGTGACAGTAGGCAGTATGCCCGAAGATCATTTACTTCCTTTGATTGGCGCCGTGGAAAAAGGATCAGAACACCCGTTAGCTCAAGCAGTAGTCAAATATGCCGCGTCTAAGAATTCCAATTTCCCTGAAATCAAAAACTCTCAAGCGGTCGCTGGTATGGGTGCTGTAGCAAACATTGGATCTGATCAGATAGTTATTGGGAATGACGCCATGATGAACAAATACAATATTGATCATTCAGCTTTTGGTAATAAAGTTGAGACATTGGCCAACGAAGCTAAGACAGTAATTTTTGCCGCAGTTAATGGGAAAGTCGAAGCGATCATCGCCATGGCTGATACGTTAAAACCTTTTGCCGCCGAAGCCATTGTCGCCTTAAAGAAAATGAAGATTGAGATGGTTATGATTACCGGCGATAACCAAAAGACAGCCGAAGCCATTGCTCGTACTGTTGGTATCGATCGAGTTATGGCAAAGGTTTTGCCAGAACAAAAAGCCAGTGTTGTTAAACAACTGCAGTCCGAAGGCAAAAAAGTCGCTATGGTGGGAGATGGTATCAACGACTCGCCGGCATTGGCTCAGGCCGATGTAGGCATAGCCATTGGTTCCGGAACTGACGTAGCTATCGAAACCGGAAGCTATGTATTGATTAAGGACGATTTGCGTGACGTAGTTACAGGTATTCAATTGGCACGTAAAACTATTTGGAAAGTTAAGCAAAATCTGTTTTGGGCTTTCGTTTATAATATAGTCGCTATTCCGATTGCCGCCGGAGCGTTGGTTTCGTTTGAATGGGTGCCGGAAATTATCAGCAGTCTTAGGCCCGAAGTTGCCGGATTTGCCATGGCTTTCTCATCAGTCTCGGTTGTTCTTTCAGCGAGTATGCTAAAATTATACAAACCGCCGATGGAAAAGTTACAAGAAGCAGAAAACAATGCTAAGTAAAAGAAAGATTGGTTGGACTGTTTTCCTTTCATTTTCTGTCGTAGTTTTATGTCTCTGTTGGTATCTTTATAGTAGTGGTTATCTGCAAAGTTTGTATGATAACACTGAAGATGACGTTTGTGTCATGGTCTCCGGAGATTGTTTGAAACTACCACCACCTGCAACACCTTTTTAAATTAAAAATTATGAAGCATCAAAAATTCAACATTACAGGTATGCACTGCGGTGCATGTGCCACGGGAATTACAATGGTCTGGGGTAATATGGACGGTGTCTCTAACGTTAAAGTGGACCTTGATTCAAAATCAGGAGAACTGGATTTTGACGAGACAAAAGTAAAAGTAGAAGATTTCGACAAAGCAATCGCTGATATGGGTTATCATTCTTCACCCGCATAAATCTATGGCTAACCCAATTAAAGTAATTGAAGTTTCCACTCCAGGCTGTGTGCACTGTGCCGAAGCGAAGGAGTTTTTTGAAAAGGAAATCAAGCCAAAATATCCGAACGTTGAAATTGTCAACGTTTCTGTTTTGGATCCGGCAGGTCAGGAACTGGTGGGGAAGTATATGATTTTTGCGTCACCTGGAATAATAATTAATGACCAACTTTTTTCCACCGGCGGCGTGAGTAAGACTGAATTTATAAAAAAAATTGAAGAGTTAAGCCAGTAAAAAAATGTCCGACCAAGAATTACAAGAATATATTGTTAAACAAATTGATGCCGGGATTGATCCAGAGATTTTAAGATCGGCTTTAGAAGGTGAGGGGATCAATAAGGCTAAAATTAAAAGACTTATATCCGAAGCCCAAACCTCCAAAACGAACGTTGTTGAATCTTTGGCAAAACCCCTGCCTCAGGCAGACGAACCAGTTGTGGTTGTGGCTTCTGCAGCGTCTTCGTTTGAGCCTAAGCGCAGTTTTAACCTCGGTGGTATTGGGAAGATTTTTAAACATAAAATTGTTTGGGCCGCGATTACCGTAAGCTTGCTGTTAATTGGCGGCGGAGCTTACGGATACACTATTTTAACCCTTACACCCGAAAAGGTTGCCATGAGGATGCTTGAGGAAGCATCCGATGTTCAATCCATGGAATTTGAAGGCACGGTCAATATTGAATTGACTACTGCCACAGCTTTGATGATGGATATTGAAGCGGACAGTGGAGATGAGCAAAAAGCTAAAACGTATAAGGCGGAAATTAAACTTTCTGGAGTTTCTGATTTGTCAGATAAGCAAAATCCAAAAAGCAGCGTTAATTTTAATATGACTACGGAAGGCATGAATTTTGGATTTGAGATTAGAAGCGTGGATAAAGTTACTTACTTTAAGGTTGTCGAATTTCCTTTGCTCGGACTTATTGGCGGCGATACCGAAACTGTCCGTGACCAATGGTTTAAAATTGACGCGGAATCAATAAAAGAAATGTATGGTACTTCGGATGAAGTTGAAGATTTGAATTTAGATACCCTAAGTGGCGAACAGCTCCAAAAAATCCAAGATCTTTACGTCCAATATCCTATTGTAAATCTAATTGAAAAGCTTGCTGGTGAGGACATAGATGGAACGGGTACGCATCATTACCGTTTTGCTTTGAATGAAGAGAATACCAAGAGGTTTGCTACTGAAACCATTAAAATTATTTACCCAACCAACATTGAGGAATACGAGCAAGAGCTAAGCGATGGCATTGGGAAGTTATTTGAGTACCTAACAATAGAAAATTCAGAAATTTGGATCGGCAAAAGGGATTACTTGCCGAGACGAGTCGCACTAACCGCCAACATCCAAGGAAATGAGGACGAGACCTTTGATGGAAGTGCTAAAATAGGTTTTTTAGTAAATTACAAAAATTACAACAAGCCTACTCAAATCGAAGCTCCACAGGATGTTAAATCTTTAAATGAAATATTTGAAGGCGCTCAAGGCCGATCTCGTGATGCAAGAAGGTTAGCTGATGTCCGACAGATCATGACTGGATTGGAACTATATTACAATGATAATAATGGTTATCCGCCAGCGTTGGCCGGTAAGCCGCATCCGACACAAGCTCCAGACGGCAGAAGAAACGCGGAATATTCGTTTGATGATTATATTGCCGAATACCCTGAGTACCCAACTCCATCGGGTCAAGCCCCTTGCGACGACAATACTTCTTACGTTTACAGCAGGCCTACTCGCGAAACTTACAAACTCACCTTTTGTTTAGAGGGTGAAACCGGCGGCCTCACTCCAGGAGACCATTTTGCCACGGAACAAGGACTTTGGGACGGGCAAGCTGAGCCTCCAATCAGCTTCGATTAAGAAATTTTTTAAACAGTATTTGTGGTATAATACAAATGCTGTTTTTATTTTTATTATCGAAAAACTTGGCTGTATCGAAACAAAACTACAAAGATTATGAAAAGAAAAATATCGTCATTCTAGGTGGCGGTTTTGCCGGTGTGAGGGCTGCGCTTGATTTGGCTGAATACCTTCGAGATGATCCAGAGTATGAAATAATATTGATAGACCGCAAAGATTACCAACTTTATAATGCCGCTCTTTATGAAGCGGCAACTGCTGAGCACGGCTTGGTTGAAGCAAAAAAAGTCAAAACTACCGTAGCGATACCATTCTCTAAAATATTTCGAAACACTAAAGTTAAGGTTTATAAAGCCTATATAGACAGCGTCAATCTTGATGGCGGCATGGTTGTCACCGATTCCAGGATAATCAACTATAACTACCTGATAGTTGCGTTGGGAAGCGTTCCTGATTTTTATGGCATCCCAAGCATTGAAAAATATGGTTTTACTCTAAAGAGTCTGGAGGATGCCATAATGATCCGTAATCGAATAGAAGAATTGGTAAGCAAAAGAGATAAAGCACAGATTGTTATTGGCGGTGGAGGATTTTCGGGAGCGGAATTTGCCGGAGAACTCCACAATTTATTGCAGCACGAATGTAAGCATCATCAAAAAAATCCCGAAAATTTTGGGATTACCATTGTAGAAGGATCAACGACACTGCTTTCCGGATTGCCTTCCAATATTTCAAAAATGGTGGTGGATCGTCTGACCAATCTGGGAATTAAAATGATATTTTCTACCCTTGTTACGGAAGCATCTGGAAGTTCCATCATGCTTAACAATAAAGAAAAAATCGATTGTGATCTACTTGTTTGGACCGGTGGAGTAAAATCTTGCCGTATGCCTGGCAATATCGACATAGACCGAGACCGCAAAGACCGTATCCCATCGACCGAATATTTAAATTTAAAGAAGTTACCAAATGTTTTTATCGCCGGAGATAATCTGTGCTTCAATGATCTCATAACCAAGAAGCCTTTGCCACAAACCGCGCAGGAAGCTATAAGACAGGCCAAGTGTGTGGCTAAAAACGTTTATCGGATGATAAAAGGCAAATCTCTTTTACCTTATTTTCCGGGCACTTTTAGGTATGTCATTCCAGTTGCCGGAAAACATGCCATATTTTATAGTAAAGACATAGTAATAGGGGGCAGTGTGGGTTGGCTGATCAGGAGACTTGCCGACCTAAAGTATTTCTTAAGTGTTTTGCCATTCTTTAGCGCGTTGGGTTTTTGGATGTTTGAGAATGAGATTTTTATTAAAAACGATTAACTAAAATTTATGGACAAAATCGACCGCAAGGATATTGATGAAGCATTAAAAAACGTGCGTTTCATCAACCCCAAACAACGGGAGTATCTCAAAGGTGTTTTGCTAGAGCACAGAGACTTTGGCGGCATGTCAAAGTTTGAATTTGAACGCTCTCTACGTAAACTCAAGGAAGATCACGGGGACAATATCAGTAGATTTGAGCTTCGAAAAGTGGAAGAAGAGTTAAGAAGCTTATACGATTCTGGAGATAATGAAGAAACATAAAATTACGAACCTCCGACAAGGAGGTTTTTTATATTGTAAATGCTCAGGTTTCCTGCTAAGATGAGGCCGATATTAATTTAAGAATTATATGCCAGTTTTATATGTTTTGATTTTGGTTATTATTTTGATTTTGGCTTGTTTACGGCAGGTAAATCAATACCAGCGTGGCGTAATGTTCACAATAGGGAAATACACTGGTATTAAGGATCCGGGTTGGAGATTGGTTGTTCCTATTTTTCAGCAGATGAACAAAGTCGACATCCGAACCAAAGCTGTTGATGTTCCTGATCAAAAGGCAATCACTAAAGATAATATAGCGGTTGGGGTTAACGCGGTAATTTATTACAAAGTTGCTGACTCGTCCAAAGCTATTTTGGAAGTTGAGAATTATTACTACGCCATGTCTCAACTGGCACAGACCACGATGCGTAACGTAGTGGGGCAAGTGGAGCTTGATGAATTGCTTAGCCAAAGAGAAACTATTTCCGAAAGGATCCGAAGCATTGTGGATCAGGCATCAGATGAGTGGGGGATAAAGGTTTTAAACGTTGAGCTTAAGGACGTCTCTCTGCCTGAGAATATGGAACGGACAATTGCTAAACAGGCCGAGGCAGAACGCGAACGACGCGCGGTAATCATTCAGTCAGAAGGAGAAGTCACTGCAGCTGCAAATATGGCCAAAGCTGCCGAAATTCTAAGCCATTCACCTGGGGCGTTGCATTTGCGAACCTTGCAGTCAATTAACGATATCAGTTCGGATCAATCCAATACGGTGGTGTTTGCAGTACCTCTGGAGGTACTCAGAGCATTTGGCGTTGTTGATAAGAAATAAAATAAAAAACGGACCAATTGGTCCGTTTTTTATTAATAATTCAGTTTAAAGATTATGGTCGAATAAGGCATCTTTGTCTGGAACAAAATCTGGCCTTAACATATTTGCTTTTTGTTCTTCCCATGTTTGAATGCATTCTTCATTTTTAAGTCTGTAACATGCATCTAGATTGTTTTGTATAAATTTAAGGTATCGTGCTTTTACTTCTTCAGGAGTTATCGTGGTTTTTTGGTAGGTCTGGATTAAAGCAGGGCTTGTTATCAGAAGAAAAAATAAAACGATATATATGATGGAAGTTAGTAATGCGAATTTTGGTCCAAACTTCTTCGAGAGTATGTAGTATCCTATTGATAAGCCGATAATGTTAGGAATTACTAAAACAAGAACTAAGTCTATCCACTCCTTACCTTGTCCCGAATCTGCAAGACCCCATCGAAGAAGAAAAGTGGCAACGCTGAAGATATAATAAAGCCCAACGTTAAATAGGGCGAATAGTAAAACGAATAATAATTTATTTTTTGTTTCCACGTATTAGTTGACTTAAGCTATTTTTTTAATTTAAGCGGTTTTTTCAGCTTCTGCCGTAGCAACTTCTTTTTCAAAGTCGCATTCTTTGTTCGAACATTTTACCATGT
>DASPKQ010000029.1:0-3602 GCA_035627995.1 Verrucomicrobiia bacterium
AAAGTTTGTGTTCTGTCCGATACCTAAAATCAGACGGACAATCTGAGCTCTCATTATCAACATCAACACTGATAAGGGAATCAGGAAGTAAAGGATCTGTGATGATGTTTTGGCAATGACGCTCTTGAAACCATCCTCATCCTTTTCATTGAATAAATCGGACAACAGTGGGAACACTGCCACCGAAACGGAGATGGCAAAAATACTCAAGAATACAGACTGGAGATTGTTGGCATAATAAAACGCAGAAAGAGACCCGGCCCCCAAAAATGATCCGAAAAACGTAGCAATAAGTAATGTCACTTGCCCTACTCCCATTGAAAAAATTCTCGGCCAGTAAAGAATGAAAAATTTTCTAAATCCGGGGCTTGCGGTGTTAAAAATTGGGCGGTATTTAAAGCCGATTGTTACCACTGATGGAATTTGAATGGCAAAGTGTAAGATTGCTCCCAGAACAACTCCTAAGGCCAAACCAAAATTACCGATCTTCGGATACAGAACCAGAGCTCCTAAAATAATGGATAAGTTATAAATTACGGGAGCAATGGCAACTATGGTAAATCTTTTATGGGCATTAAGTATGCTTGAGAGCACTGAGGAAAGAGCAAGAAATATTGGTGAAAGAAGAAATATCTGCGTAAACAGTTTTGTCAGCTCCCGTCGCTCAGCTTCAAAGCCAGGTGCGATAATTGAAATTAATGGGTCAATAAATACCAGTGCTAAGAAACTTAACACTGCCATTAGCGCCAGGACGAAATTCAATATAGTAGATGCTAATTTGTCCGCCTCCTCTTTATTCTTAATCAAATACTCAGAAAACACAGGTATAAAAGCAACCGAGAAAGTTCCAAGTATTAAAAGGTTAAAAACAAAATCCGGAATCCTAAATGCAGCAAAGTAAGCGTCAATAACGACGCTCGTTCCAAAACGGTTTGAGAATACAGCGTCGCGTGCTAGTCCTAGAATTTTAGCTAATACGGAGAAGACAGCTATTATTAAAGTTGCTCTACCAATGTACGCTGAGCTGATTATTTGTCTATTTAGGTTTGTCATTCACGAAGTAAAATTGACCAGTAAGCATCAGTTTTCGAATCAGATCTAAATGACGCTGTATTACCCGAAACTTCTACGTTATACGAATTCCAAATCTTGCTGAAGTTGTCGAACCTCCAGTTACCTGCCAGTTGGGTTTGCTTGATGCCTGGCTGTTTTTGATACAAAAGGCTATACGACGCGGTATTACTGGCATTACCGAAGTTGAGCTTAAAAGGCAATATATATCGGATACTTATTTCTCTTTCTGTAACACCCGGAGTTAGAATCCATCCGGCGAATTCAGTTTTATTTGCCTCGGTTCTTACGAACACTTGGTCAAACTTAAGCGAGCCTTTATCCCACTCAGATAGATCTGAATCGGTAGCCAAATTCTCAGTGGCGGAGCTGAAGTGGGGTTGCTGATCAAAGCCGAAAGCATGAATAAGTTCGCTTCCATACGGCACAAGAATTCTGATATAGGATCGGTTTGATTCGGATGAGGTATTTATGCGCTTTATTTTAAGCTCATTACTTACTGAACCATCTGGATTGATTTGGGTCGTTAAATTCAACTCCTGTTTCATTTCTAAATCCGTTTTTGTACCGCCTAAATTTGAATTTATAACCGCAAGATAGTCGTGCTGCGTATCCAAAATCTTTCCAGAGAAGCCCAAGTGACTAATTTGATCTTGGGTATTTTGTTCAGTGCTGTAAAGCAGCATATGCTTTTCGTTAAAGTTTTCATTGAGGATCTGTAAGATAGCAAGCCAACCTTCCTTATCTACATTTTTAAGCTTATCTAACATTTTTGGTGCAAAATCGGCCAAAAACTTTTTTGGTTGATTGAATTCTTTATCGTATTCAATTGAAGTTTTTACCTGTACCACTTCTTGGAAATTCTCATGACTTAAAATCACACCGTACTCCGGCATTTCAACCGGACCGATGAATCTTAAAATATCCTCAAACAATTTTGGGGTGAAAGCAATTACTCCATCAGCGGTCTCTTTTGATTTTTCAAACAAATACAAAATCTTCTTTGCCGAAGTTGGAAAATCAGCGAACCAATTTGCATCACGGATGCCCCACTTGGCTATGTCGGGTTGAAACGGTCCTGGAGCTGCAATTCTTTGGTAAAGACTTCCATCCAGGTTGTAAATACTATCTATGTTAAGTTGACGGATTTTTCCATCCGAAATTTTAAGCAGCCCGTAAGTGCCAATAAATCCGCCGGTAGCCCGAAGCTCATCATAGTTTTGAAAGAGTACGAGATAGGTTTTATCACCTTCACCTAAGAATGCTAGATAAAGATTCTCTAAAGCCAGCATCTTATCTAACGTTTGCGTGAGAATTGTAATTTGATTCCTAGCATCAGAAACCGATGATTCATATTCTGCAGGAAGACTGGTGGCCTGTGAAAAATGCGAGTTAGCGCTTTTAAATAGTTTTAAACTTTCCTCCAAGTCATTTTTGCTTGATTTGAGAACTTGGGTGAAGTTAGCGTTTTCCACCCCTTTGCTGCTCACGATCAAGTCATTATAAAGACTTAGGGCTGATGTTAATTTTTGCCCGCCCAAAGCAAGATCGTACGCTCCATCTATAATATGGTCAGCGCTCTTGGCTTGCGGAACAATAAAGGTAAGCAGTTTAAAGCGATTCAGCTCATCTACAGCTTTTGTAAGACTGTTTTTGGCTGATTCAAAAAGCACGGAAGCGTTCTGAAAGTCCTGTGCCTCCAAATTTTTGGTAGCGATATCTAAATCGCCATAAGCAGAGGTTGCTGCTCCTAATATTTGACCTGAGCTTCGTTGTGCGGAAGACAAGTAGCTTAACCCTTGAAAAGCAGAAGTTAAAATAAACGATGTGATAATAAAGTAAACCAACGATTTATATGCGACCTTCTTGTTTACGGCAAGCTTTGGCATCACCTCGTACACGGGTTTGCGCAGCGCAGTATTTATAGATTGTTTGCTTTGTAATTTATTTTTTTTGACCAATACAAAATCTTGTTGAAAATATGCTTTTGGTGACTCTGGTTTTCTATATTTGGGATTGGTCATTATTTTTCTAGATTTGCAAATTTTGAAACGTTGAGCAGAACCCCTACTGCGGCTAAGTTAACAGCCAAAGCTGTTGAACCATAGGATATGAATGGAAGAGGAATGCCAGTTAATGGGATTACGGCTGTAATGCCTCCTATGTTGATTATTGCTTGGAAAACGATCCAGGAAGTTATTCCCGCTGCTACTAATCGTCCAAAAGTGTCTGGAGCTTTTAAAGCGATTCTAAATCCAGCGAAAGCAAAAAACAATATTAGCAAAAGCACAATGGCTATTCTGATTAGACCCAGCTCTTCTGACATGATTGCAAAAATAGAATCACCCATTGGTTCAGGTAGGTAGTTATACTTTTGCCTGGATTGTCCAAACCCGTTCCCCCAAATCCCGCCCGAACCAATGGCAATAAGTGCCTGCGTGATTTGGTAGGAGATTCCTGTTGAATCGACTCCGGGATTCAAGAAGGTCACAATGCGTTCCAAGCGATATGGTTCTGTTTTGATTAGTAGC